>NZ_JAWRYM010000724.1:0-262 GCF_046534555.1 Bacillus sp. SIMBA_074
CGATCACAGCTGCCATTTGTGATACAGTGCTCATCCTGTTAGCTATTTTGGGTTTTTCGTTGATTGTCATGCAATATGATTGGCTGCGTGTTACATTAATCATATTCGGAGTCATTTTTTTATTGTATATGGGTTTTCAAATTTGGTCTGCCAAAGCGCACCCACAGTCGGACGCTCAAACTATGCAAATGTCCACCAAAAAACAAATTGTATTTGCCTTATCAGTATCATTACTGAATCCACATGCAATCTTGGATACGAT
>NZ_JAWRYM010000118.1:0-448 GCF_046534555.1 Bacillus sp. SIMBA_074
TTCACTCCGAGGAGGAGTCAGAGTCTTGATTCAAAAATTTTTTTGAACAACCCGTCTGTCTTTTCCTACAATGCCTGTAATCGGTCAGAAAGCCGCCGATGCTGATGGAGGAGTTTGACCGTAAAACAGGAGGTGTGGGATGAAGAAGTGGATGGGTATCAGATGGTTGCATTTCATAAGTGTGCTGGGACTTTTGCTGCTGATGACACAGTCTGCGTGGGCCAAGGGGGAGAGCGATTGGGTAGTTAGGATAACTCCGACGAATAATGCTGCTCAGATCGACCCTGAATCAGTCATAACACTGTCCTTTTCTCAGCAGATCAAGTTAGCAAGCAATAAAGAAATAACCGAAAAAGCACTTGTATCCGCGATTCAACTAACGGATACGAAGAAAAAGAAGATCTCCTTTACGGCAAAATGGAACAAGACAAATCGCAGCGTGACAGTA
>NZ_JAWRYM010000725.1:0-261 GCF_046534555.1 Bacillus sp. SIMBA_074
GCAAATCCTCGCGCACCTCAGTCCAGCTCGTATAGGAATGGGGAGTAACATCCGTCAAATTAATCGGCACGAGCCCTTCTCGGTCAAAGGAAGCCTCGTTCGTTGCGCCATTTCCATTTCGATACAGATTGTCCATCCCCAGCACGATACGGCAGTACGTTTCGGACAACTACATATCCCGCTCATTTCGCAAAGTCACTTGTGTTTACGCCTCCTCGGCAGTATCCAGATTTCCGATCATGAATCCATAGTCGCCGGGAT
>NZ_JAWRYM010000726.1:0-261 GCF_046534555.1 Bacillus sp. SIMBA_074
GGCTGTCGACGCGGCCAGGCCGTGCACTCGACAGCTTCCCGTGCACTCGGAGCAGCGACGGCGGCGCATGGAGCGCTGACTCAACGCGAAAACGGCCCCACCCCCGGGTCGGGAGGGCGGGGCCGCTGGTCGCGTGGGAAACAAGGGTCAGTCGACGGCGGTCCCGAACGCGGTCACCGAGGCCGTCAGCGCATCGGCGACCGCCTGCGCGTCGATGTCGAAGAGCACGTCGACGTTCGGCACTCCCTGCCACCGGTCGAT
>NZ_JAWRYM010000727.1:0-261 GCF_046534555.1 Bacillus sp. SIMBA_074
CGGTCGTCTCCACGCTGCCGTTCGTCGTCTACCTGGTGATCGTCGGCTCGCCGCTCTCCTGGCTGGTCCTCGCGGTCTCCCTGTTCGCGGTGGTCGCGTACTCGGTGAAGGGGCTCCGCTTCAAGGAGATCCCGTTCCTCGACTCCGCCACCTCCAGCATCCACTTCGTGAGCCCCGCGGTGTACGGCCTGGTCCTCGCCGGTGCGGTGTTCACGCCAGGGCTCTGGCTGGTGCTCCTGGCGTTCTTCCTGTGGGGTGTCG
>NZ_JAWRYM010000119.1:0-448 GCF_046534555.1 Bacillus sp. SIMBA_074
GAGCAGCTCCATCTCATCTTCCACCCACGGCTTTGTTCGTTCGCGAATCTCCAGCTGCTTAAGCTCACCATAGAGCGCCTTTGCGACGAGGCTCATCCGATTGGGAATAGGCAGGGAGGTATCATACGAGTAAAAGATGTCATGAATATGCTCGGAGCTAATGAGGACCTTGCCGCGAAAGGTGATGGGCGAAAAAAGAATACCTGCTTGTTTTAGATGTGACGCATATTGATCAATGGCCTGCATAAACAGGGCAGAGGATTTGAATTGAATTCCTTCCAGGCGCTCAGTGTAGCCGGGAAGCTGCATAGCGGTCAGTACGTATTCCATTTGTGTCAGTGGACTTTCCAGTTGAAATTGGTGCCCAAGACGATGCTCCGTATACTCCTGAAAAGTGGTTTGCTGCATATTTTCCTCGCCCAGCTCTGGCAAAACAGTCGACACATAG
>NZ_JAWRYM010000728.1:0-261 GCF_046534555.1 Bacillus sp. SIMBA_074
GTTATATACACGTATCGGAAACCTATGCCTAGAAATACGTTCTGATTGTATGTGCAGTGATTGCAGGTCAGGTTATATGCTACGCCCATGGTTACTGTCCCAGCCCCTTCTTTAACAACGCCTCAAACTTCTTCCGATTCAATATCTCATGTGTTAAAAACTCTCCATTCCAATAAGCCGTATATGTTGTAAACGCAGAAGGCGCACTTTGCGCTTCCTCTCTACTGGTTATTTTGATTTTTGTAACCGGGATTCGGAATT
>NZ_JAWRYM010000729.1:0-261 GCF_046534555.1 Bacillus sp. SIMBA_074
CCAGTGCCTCGGAGATCGTGCCGAGGAAGCGCACCGGGATCTTCTGCGAGCCGTCCTGGGCAATCTGGATCAGCCGGTGGCGCACCGCGGGATTGGCGAAGCGGGCCAGGATCGCGGCGACGTAGGCCGGTGCATCGAAACCCGCCGGCAGCTGCACGTTGGGCACGATGTGCCCGCGCATCAGCCAGCTGGTGAACCGGCCCAGTGCCGGGTGCGCCATCGCCTCGGCCACGGTTTCCAGCCCGAGCAGCGTGCCCAGGT
>NZ_JAWRYM010000730.1:0-261 GCF_046534555.1 Bacillus sp. SIMBA_074
TTCGAAACCATATTCATCATCCCGAAAACGTAACTATGCAAGCTCATAGATATACTGAGGCCGAGCTGAAACAATCGATCGATGAAATGATCAGTCTTCTTTGATGCGCCACTTGGCACTAAACAAGCCTATATCAGATAACAGCCCTCTTTGAAGAGGGCTTTTTTTATGCAGCCAATATAGAATCTGACATACTGCACTGTACTTTAAGCCAGTATACACTCCGCTAGCGCTACGTGACTGGTTCAGGGCTGCGCCCCG
>NZ_JAWRYM010000731.1:0-261 GCF_046534555.1 Bacillus sp. SIMBA_074
GGGCGTTTACGGGGGCGAGAAAAGGAGGAAAGCCAGGAGTTTTTGAAATGGCCGACGGTGGGACGATTTTTCTGGATGAGATCGGAGATATCTCCCCGGCAATTCAGGTAAGGCTGTTGCGTGTTCTTCAAGAAAAACAAGTAGTCAGAGTTGGTGCAACCAAAGTCTTATCCGTTGATGTCAGGGTAATTGCCGCCACAAATCGTAACCTGGAAGAAGCGGTGAGGCAAGGTAAATTTCGTGAGGATTTGTACTACCGTC
>NZ_JAWRYM010000732.1:0-261 GCF_046534555.1 Bacillus sp. SIMBA_074
TATTATTTAAAACATTCATCAAGAATCACCTATCTTATATATAATTTTAAAATGATATGAATTTTGAATAATTTTAATATTCAAAATAATACTAAAGGAAATTGTTGTCATTTGTCAACGGAGTTGTTCTTGTTTAGCTACATAATTATCGATCGAGTGTCGCTTTTCGAAAACAGATATTTAAGAAACGGATGGGCACTTACAGGAAATTTGGCTTAATAACGAGTTGGCACAACTCTTGCATTAGTTTATAACTGTAAG
>NZ_JAWRYM010000733.1:0-261 GCF_046534555.1 Bacillus sp. SIMBA_074
GTCTTCACATGCGATATGGCATTTGTTACAGTTAATACAGGTTTCCTCGTTAATTCTCGCCACTACCTTGTAATTCAGGTTGAGATGTCCCCAGTCAGAGTAGGTCAGTACTGCCTTTCCGACGATATCCATGACGGAAGCGATTCCTCGTGCATCCAGATAGTTGGAAAGTCCGTCAATCATGTCCTCCACGATCCGAAACCCGTGATGCATCGCTGCTGTACAGACTTGTACCCCTGATGCCCCCATGAGTAAAAACTC
>NZ_JAWRYM010000734.1:0-261 GCF_046534555.1 Bacillus sp. SIMBA_074
GGTGCCGGCCTCAGCAGCACCGCCGAGGTGGAAGGCACAGCCGCGTTGCGGGTGGTCTGGATCGTCGCCCCGTCGGACGGGTTGAGCATGTAAGCGGTGGGCACGAACCCGAGATCGGACCAGGAGGTCCTGCTCGGTGCGGAGGGCGATGAGCCAGCGGTAAAACGCCTGCGACTGCGTGCCCGGGGTGGTGGGATGCCGTCGAAGCCGGAGCCGTGTCCTGAACTTGAGACCCAACTCGTCGGTGGATTGAATTCGCCG
>NZ_JAWRYM010000735.1:0-261 GCF_046534555.1 Bacillus sp. SIMBA_074
TCGGACATTGGTTTGAATAATAAGAGTGCAATAAAAGGGGCTCGGTACATCCAAAAATGGTATAAAGCGGATCTGATTCCAAAAGGCGACGAGGCAGCGATCGGGAAGTTATTTGATCAAGGAAATTTGGCTTCTTTCATGAGTGACGGTAACTCATTTTCCAAGAGAAAGGATACAGGAATTGCCCCTTTGCCAAAATTGCCAAATGGTCAGCCAATGAAAACGTTCATGGAAATCAAAGGCTGGCATGTAACAGCATTC
>NZ_JAWRYM010000736.1:0-261 GCF_046534555.1 Bacillus sp. SIMBA_074
GCGACCGGAACCAGCTGACCGTCCACATTCCGCGGCGGATGCCCGCACTCTCGGCCAGGTACTGCCCGGGCCGCGACCCGAAGTTCACCCAGTGCCGCTCCCCCGCCCCCGGCTCACCTGCCACGGTCATCGACGAGATGTAGGTGCCCAGCGAGAGCAGGAGCTGGTCCGGCCGCGAGAGGCCGGCGCCGAGCGCCTCCACGGCCTTGTCGTTGGCGGTGGCGAACACCGGAAGGCCCGCGGGGAGGCCGGTCGCGTCGG
>NZ_JAWRYM010000737.1:0-261 GCF_046534555.1 Bacillus sp. SIMBA_074
GGGTACGGTGTTCAAAAAGGGAACTCCCCAGGAAATTTTCTCCGAGCCAGAACAACTTCTGGAGCTTGGCCTGGATGTACCTGATACGGTCCGTTTTCAGCTCAAGCTCCAGAAGGAACTTGGGGTTCGGTTTGATCATCCATGTCTTAATATCGGTGATTTAGCTGTAGAAATAGATAAAGCCATGAAACGGGGGAACCGCTGATGCTGGATAAAATGATTATCGGGCGTTATGTCCCTGCAGACTCCCTGATACACAAG
>NZ_JAWRYM010000738.1:0-261 GCF_046534555.1 Bacillus sp. SIMBA_074
TCATGCCAGAAGATACGGCAGACCTTTCAGCAAGATTGGCGAACGCAGGTCTTTCGAATAGTGAAGCGGCTGAACATGTCTTTGATGTAGAAAACGGAAAAGTCCTGGTCCTTGTCGATGAAAGTGAAGGCCACCTTGGAACGGCAAGGGATAAATTCACGACTGGAACAACGGACACTGCCCGTACAAGGCTGGATACAAACTCTGCCAACCCACTCTACAACGGTACCGAAAAAGCCGATGCATTAAATAAAGAAGATG
>NZ_JAWRYM010000739.1:0-261 GCF_046534555.1 Bacillus sp. SIMBA_074
GTCGTACTTTCCATCGTAATCACCTTCATTGGACTCTTGTCCGCCAACCAGTATATCGAAGCATTCATGAAGGGTGGTGCTGGCATGCTGGCTGGCTGCCTGAGCATCGGTCTTTCGCGCGCGACACTGGTTGTGCTAGACCAAGGACATATCATTGATACGCTTTTGTACCATGCTTCCAGTGTTCTGGATAAGATCCCGCCAACGATGAGTGCGGGAGGAATGTTTATCCTGCAAGCACTGATTCACTTTGTCGTACCA
>NZ_JAWRYM010000740.1:0-261 GCF_046534555.1 Bacillus sp. SIMBA_074
GTATCCATCAGATTTTCTTGATTGGACACCGAATAGTTATCACTCTGACCTGGAAATGATGTGGTCATCGTACCTTGTACCCGGTACATCGCCCTATCTAAGATATTCTCGTTCTCCGCTTTTAAATATACCGTTCCGATTGTCGTGCTGCCTGTAGCCCGTTCTGCAGCAGTGATCGGTGCAATGATTACATCATCCCCGCTCAATCCCATTGAGGTGCCTGCTGATTTCAAAACACCGATCACCCGATAGGAAACACCT
>NZ_JAWRYM010000741.1:0-261 GCF_046534555.1 Bacillus sp. SIMBA_074
GTGAAACTAACTTGTCCAATGACGTTCAAGGTGAGTTTTTCCACGTTTGATCGCCTGCCAGTATCATCCACACTGTAAACATATACAGTATGCGTCCCTACTGATAATTCATCTGCTGGAATGGTATGCTCGTAGCTGACTTCTTCCCCTTTATCAGTAACATTTGCTGCACCAGATGCAAATTTAATTGGCTCACCTTTATCCAGCACATAGTATAGGTCCACTTTGTCACTATCTGCATCACTCCATGTCCCTTTTATT
>NZ_JAWRYM010000742.1:0-260 GCF_046534555.1 Bacillus sp. SIMBA_074
TCAAGTAAGTTGTTTTTCATTATTAATTATCATCGAGGTGCGGGAAAATGAGTTTACGCAAAGGCACAATTAAAGAGTACATGTTTAAAAGCGAAGCTTTAGCAGAAGAGTTGGAACTACTTGTTTACCTGCCTGCTAATTTTTCGCCACTGTATAAATATTCGCTTGTGATTGCTCAGGATGGCCGTGATTATTTTCAAATGGGCCGAATTGGTCGCGTAGCCGATGAACTATTAGGGAACGAGGAAATCGAGAATATC
>NZ_JAWRYM010000743.1:0-260 GCF_046534555.1 Bacillus sp. SIMBA_074
GTTGGGCGTCCAGCTCTCGTTGTCGAGTGTGCTCGTCGTGGGTGTGCAGTCCCTTCCCGTGATGCTCTCTACGCTGGCGGTGTGTCTCCTTGCCGCTTGGGGCGTCGGCCGGGCTCTGCGCATTCCGCGCCGGGAACGCACCCTGATCGGTGTTGGGACCGGGATCTGCGGTGCGTCGGCGATCGCTGCAATCTCCCCCATCATCGGCGCCGCCAGCTCCGAGATCGCCTACGCGGTTTCGACGATCTTCCTGTTCAATG
>NZ_JAWRYM010000120.1:0-447 GCF_046534555.1 Bacillus sp. SIMBA_074
CCATGTGGTTTGAAATCCTGCGAATAAGCGAGTATTCGTGAGCATTATCTATTAAACTGAGGGAGTTCTATAAGTCACTAAAAGGATCACTAAAAATAATCAAACTATTTAATAAAAACTGTATACTAAATCACGAGTTTTGGAACAAATTGTGTTTAAAAATGGTTATTAGGGGTCCTGTCCTACCAACAAAACGCTAAAAACATATGCTAAGGTTTTGTTTAAAATCAGGAGTTTTGGATTGTCAACACTAAATCAAACAACTTTTTTAAGGGATAATTTTTTATATTCTAGAGGACTTAAGTAGCCAAGAGTTCCATGAATTCTTAGCTTATTAAACCAGTTCACATAGTCTCCAAATTCGAGCGTTAGCTGGGATAAGTTCGTAAACTTTTTTTGATTGGCGAACTCAGTCTTAATGATTTTAAAGGTCGCTTCCGCGACGGC
>NZ_JAWRYM010000744.1:0-260 GCF_046534555.1 Bacillus sp. SIMBA_074
CTTGCGGCCGTACTCCCCAGGCGGTCGACTTATCGCGTTAACTTCGCCACAAAGTGCGCTAGGCACCCAACGGCTGGTCGACATCGTTTACGGCGTGGACTACCAGGGTATCTAATCCTGTTTGCTACCCACGCTTTCGCACCTCAGTGTCAGTGTCAGTCCAGAAGGCCGCCTTCGCCACTGGTATTCCTCCCGATCTCTACGCATTTCACCGCTACACCGGGAATTCTACCTTCCTCTCCTGCACTCTAGCTTGACAG
>NZ_JAWRYM010000745.1:0-260 GCF_046534555.1 Bacillus sp. SIMBA_074
GGGGTCATTATCATACTATTAGGTTTTACTGGATACCTCCCTACAGTTTACATCCTACAACTGCCGTATTATGTTGTCGCGACGGTTGCGCTGTTATTTTCATTTGGCTTAATCTCGTCAACCTTATCAACCATTATTCGTGATTTTCACAATATGATCGTGTCATTAATGAAAGTCTTGTTTTATTTAACACCAATCCTTTGGGTATTAGATGCTAAAGATCATCCAGTAATCGTTAATATCATGAAGCTGAATCCTCT
>NZ_JAWRYM010000746.1:0-260 GCF_046534555.1 Bacillus sp. SIMBA_074
GGCTATCCCAGCCCGGGAGCTCGCTCCCAATTGCAATCGCTTCGTCTCTCTCGTGTTTCGAATCAAGGTTGTGATGTATTCCAGGATGGAGTCATCCACCACGACTTCCTGAAGCTTTTGCCGCTGTGCCAAGATTTCTTCGAGTGTGCATATTGGCTCGACTGTGCTAGTATGCTTTTTCTCCCACGGTACGTGCTGCTTTAAGATTTGCTTTTCATGCTCATGACTCGGGTATTGCATCGTCAGCTTGAACAAAAAGC
>NZ_JAWRYM010000747.1:0-260 GCF_046534555.1 Bacillus sp. SIMBA_074
GTCCATCGAAGCCCCCTGCGCAGCGATCGCCGACACAGCGCGCGATGCGGCGAGTCCGAGGGCCCGCATGATGCCGACCTGGTCGACTTCTTCGGCGCTCGCCCAGCCGACGGCAGAGGCCTGCACCCACGCCGCTGCGCGTGCCGCGACATCGGGCCGACGCTTCTCCGTCACGAGCTTGGAATCACGCAGACCATCCGGCACGCGACGTCGCACGCCTGCCGCATCCATCATCGCGGCGCCGACGGCGACGGGACCGG
>NZ_JAWRYM010000748.1:0-260 GCF_046534555.1 Bacillus sp. SIMBA_074
CTAAAAAACAAGTGGAAGATAGATACTCGAACGCCAGAAAAAATAGAAGAAGAGAAAATTCAACATGCAGAAGTTAAGAAACAGCTTGGAGATAACTATATGATAAAAAGAAAAAAATACAAATTTAGACTCTGTAATCTCGAAATGATTCAGATGCTTCTAGAGCAAAATAACAGCTTTTCCAAGCTACATGATGAATAAACTGTAAATAGTAATTTCAATACATAATTTAGGTGTTTTTAAGTACTTTGATGCATGAT
>NZ_JAWRYM010000121.1:0-446 GCF_046534555.1 Bacillus sp. SIMBA_074
CTTCTATCGCCACATCGACAGCCGTCCTCGAAGCAAATAGCTTAGCCATGGCCGCTTCTTTACTGCACTTCAATCCACTTGAGCGTAAATACGCCGCCCGATAGACGAGTAACCTTGAAGCTTCTATGCTCGTTGCCATTTCGGCCAGTTTGAAACCAATCCCTTGCTGTTCTGCAATGGGTTTGCCAAATTGAACCCTGTCTTTTGCATATTGGACAGCATGTTCCATGGCGCCTTCTGCAATTCCCAGAGCTTGAGAAGCAATGCCAATCCTTCCAGCGTCCAAGTTGGCCATGGCAATTTTAAAGCCTTCACCTTCTTTGCCTAAGAGATTGGCAGCAGGCACTTTCATATCCTCGAACGTCACCTGTACGGTGCTCGAACCATGAAGGCCCATTTTACGTTCATCTTTACCGATGATTAAGCCTGGCGTCCCTTTTTCCACG
>NZ_JAWRYM010000749.1:0-260 GCF_046534555.1 Bacillus sp. SIMBA_074
GCTTTTCAATATAGACGACCTCGCCACGATCATACACAACGAGGTGAATCACTTCGTTTGTCACATTCCCGAGCTCTTTTAAAAATGGCTTCGCCTCTGTTCGCAAATCGATAGAGTCGAGCAAAGCCGAGCTCAATTCCAATACTTTATAGCCTAATTTATATTTCTCGGTTTCTGCATCCTGCTCAACATAGCCATGCCGAACGAAGGTAGACAACATGCGATAAACCGATGTTTTGTTCAACCCGATCTCTTTGGAT
>NZ_JAWRYM010000750.1:0-260 GCF_046534555.1 Bacillus sp. SIMBA_074
GAAGCTCTCCACGTGCACCGGTGCTGCGGAGATCGCGATCTACGGCAAAGGCGGCATCCATCAGATGGCGGCGACGCCCGAGCAACGTGCCGCCGCCATCGCGGCCGGGTGGACGTACGGATACAGCTTCCATGCGCCCGGTCTCGCGCGCGTCGTGAGCCCGACAGACGCCGACGGAGTCTTCTCCATCGCGATCATGCCTGACACCCAGAACGAGGTGCTCAACGCGACTGATACAAGATTCGCGGAGCGGTCCAACT
>NZ_JAWRYM010000751.1:0-260 GCF_046534555.1 Bacillus sp. SIMBA_074
GAGGCGAGGGTCATGATAAAGGGCGGCAGGCCGAGGTTGTGGACGCCGAAACCGTGATAGACGCCGATGAGGGCACCGAGCAGGAGCGTCAAGACGACCGCGAGCGGGAAGGGGACCCCGGCCTGGTTCAGCAGCGCGAGCGTGACGCCGCTCAGGCCGACGACCGCGCCGACCGATAGATCGATGCCCGCGGTAATAATGACGAACGTCTGCCCGAACGCGACGAGCGCCCCGATAGACGTCTGCCGGACGAGGTTGCT
>NZ_JAWRYM010000752.1:0-260 GCF_046534555.1 Bacillus sp. SIMBA_074
TGTTTTTTCCTGCGTTGATGTTTTAGGCTCCATATCTTTTTTTTAGCAAAATTATTGCTATTAAAGACTTGGGTACAGATACAGAAAAATATTTTTTTTAGGATACAGATTAAAGATAGTGTTTTTTATTCTAAAAAAGTAAAGTATATAAGAAAGCCCTCAGGCTTTCGTCTGAGGGCTTCAAATATTTTAAAATCAAATTAATGATCAGAGTATTAAATAAAGGAAGAATGTTATTTGTTCTCCTGTTCAAATTTATC
>NZ_JAWRYM010000753.1:0-260 GCF_046534555.1 Bacillus sp. SIMBA_074
TGATGGATTGGATACAGAAGAAGGTTTTTCTGAAATAGTTATAGCTTTAGTTTCAGCAGTTGGAACAGATTTAAGTCGATTCATTAATTTAATGTCAGATGAACTAGAGTTATATGACTTTAAACCTGAAGTTATTCGAGTTTCCTCCGGTTTCTTGCATGCACTGCAGCCTGTACCCGAAGGTTTATCAAAACTAAAAACTATCAATTACTTCATGGATCTTGGCAATGAATATCGTCATTTGACTGAAGATAATGCAG
>NZ_JAWRYM010000754.1:0-260 GCF_046534555.1 Bacillus sp. SIMBA_074
GTTATTAGGAAGTTATAAAAATTTCTCCGTTACACCTCCAGACGGTATCCCAGCTTGTAAACCGTTTTAATGCTGGAATCCATCTGCAGCTTCTTTCGCAGCTTTTGAATATGAACATCCACTGTTCGGGTATCCCCTACATAGTCGAAGCCCCAGGCAAGCTCGATCAATTTTTCCCGAGACAGGGCAATATTGCGATTGATCACCAGCACCTCTAGCAAATCGAATTCTTTTGGGGTACATTCAACCGGTTTATCGTT
>NZ_JAWRYM010000755.1:0-260 GCF_046534555.1 Bacillus sp. SIMBA_074
GATCCACCTGATCTCCATCCCGGTGACCAATACCTCGGTCAACCCCGCACGCTCCACCGCGGTGGCGGCGTTCGTGGGCGAAAGCGCCGGCTACATGCCGTTGCGCCAGCTGTGGCTGTTCTGGCTGGCGCCGTGCATCGGCGCGATCCTCGGCGCGCTGGCGCATCGGTTCGTCGGCGGGCGGGAGCCGCGCGCATGAACCTGCCGCGAGCGGTCGTGAATCCGAACGGCAAGGCAGCGCCGTGGGCCTGACCGCACCG
>NZ_JAWRYM010000122.1:0-444 GCF_046534555.1 Bacillus sp. SIMBA_074
GTCTTTTGATATACGTTTAAGTTCATGAAGGGCAAAAGGTTTATGTTTTCTTTTTTTCGTAAATATAATGAAGAGTACCTAATTGTGTATAATGATACAATACGCGGTAGCCTGTATGAACATAAGTGGTGCACACCTTTTCGAAACCTATTCTTTCTTGTATAATGGTTTTTCTTAATAATGGTAATACTCAGCTTTACTCTGTGAAATATCTTTGTTAAGGAATACTTTTTAAGCAATTATTACATTTTATGATAAAGGGGATTGATAAGAATGATACAAAATCCAAGTAGAGAAGAAATGGGTCAGATGTTAAAAAAATCGAAGCGCATCGCTGTTGTTGGTTTATCAAATAACCCCGAGCGTACTTCTTATATGGTATCGAAGGCCATGCAGGATAGCGGGTATGAAATCATCCCTGTAAACCCAGCTGTATCTGAAGTG
>NZ_JAWRYM010000756.1:0-260 GCF_046534555.1 Bacillus sp. SIMBA_074
CTTGTCAGCAGCGAGCGCGGCGCGGACGACCTGCTGATGATGATGGGGCTCGTGATGTCCGGTTCGGTGCTGACGAACCAGTCGGTCGTGACGCTTGCCGAGGTCACGCCCATCGCCCGGCTGATGGCCGAGTACGAGGTCATCGTCGTGCCGGAGGCGTCTGAGTACGCAACGCTGGACGACCTGCTGGGGGCGCTCCGCGAGGACCCCGGCGCGGTCGCCTGGGCGGGCGGCTCGGCGGGGGGCACCGACCATATGCT
>NZ_JAWRYM010000757.1:0-260 GCF_046534555.1 Bacillus sp. SIMBA_074
CGTCAGCTTTAGGATCAAAAGAATCGTCGATATGCAAATAAGGGCACCGACAACCAATTTGAGTAAAGTGACATCGACATACAGATAAATCAAGATCCCGGGAATCAGCCCGATCAGGCTACCACGAATCAATCTGCCGAGCAGAAGTGTGTCTACTTCATGCCTGATCTTGTAAATCATGAAAACGGAGATACATAGGGAAAGGATAATATTGATTTGAATCGCGCTGTGAGCCGGGTAGAGCAGAAACAAAAAAGGCG
>NZ_JAWRYM010000758.1:0-260 GCF_046534555.1 Bacillus sp. SIMBA_074
ATACCCGGTTTGTTGCACCCTATCGAATTTTCGATAAGTCTCATAGAAATTTTTCATAATAAAAAAACCTCTAGCGAGGCACGTACGCTGAGGAGCGACCGCGTTTTAGCGGTAGCTTTTTATGCGTACAGGAAAGTTTAAGCAAAGATGCTTTTACACTGAGAAGCACTTAAACATTCCTGTACGTTCGAAAAATTTTGAATGATGATTGACGAAGGCATGACTCCTCACTACAATGAGTACAACGTAGAGCGTCTGTT
>NZ_JAWRYM010000123.1:0-442 GCF_046534555.1 Bacillus sp. SIMBA_074
GTCAAAGACTCAGTCGTTAGATTTTGGTTACCGACTTCATCGATTTGAATCTGGTTACCAATTTCTTTTGGTTTATATTGGTTACTGAATTCATCACCTTGATTCAGGTAACCGTTATCAACCATTTGATTTCGGTTACTGTTTTCGTCTTTGAGTTTCCATAGTTCCTTAATACAATCAGTGAAGGTTTCAAAGCTGTCTGCAAAGTCCCAGAATTCTTGAGGCATATTTACGGATACTTTTCGTATGATACCTTGCTTTTTTCTCCCTGCTCCCTCTCGCTTACCGCCTCGTTTAGACATGAATATCACTCCACTTTGATTTTAGTTACTGTTATCATAAGTCAAAATTGACTGTTTTACAAATGATTTTAGTTACCGTTATCAAAGCAGAAAGTTTAACAAATCGTGTGTTATGTCGAAAACAAAAACTGTAAATCAAG
>NZ_JAWRYM010000016.1:0-104248 GCF_046534555.1 Bacillus sp. SIMBA_074
ACCAAAAGAACCAGAGAAACCAACAGAACCAGAGAAACCAACAGAACCAGAGAAACCAACAGAACCAGAGAAACCAAAAGAACCAGAGAAACCAAAAGAACCAGAGAAACCAAAAGAACCAGAGAAACCAACAGAACCAGAGAAACCAACAGAACCAGAGAAACCAACAGAACCAGAGAAACCAACAGAACCAGAAAAACCGACAGAACCAGAGAAACCAACAGAACCAGAGAAACCGACAGAACCAGAGAAACCAACAGAACCAGAGAAACCAACAGAACCGGAAAAACCAACAAATCCAGAGAAGCCAACAGAACCGGAAAAACCAACAAATCCAGAGAAGCCAACAGAACCGGAAAAGCCAACAAATCCAGAGAATCCGACAGAACCGGAAAAGCCAACAAATCCAGAGAAGCCGACAGAACCAGAGAAAACAACGAATCAAGAAAAGCCAGTTCTGAAACAAAATGAAAAGATGGTAGCGAGTAAATAAAGAAAAACCCAACTGATATTGTCAAAAAGGTACTCATAAAAAGAGTGCCTTTTTTATTTGAAAATACATGTAATCTAATTTTTTTAATGAAAGGGGTCATATAGATGTTTGTTAATAGTGCAAATTTAGTACAAATTTCAAGTCTAGATAAAAGTTTAATGGTGGTAGGTCGAGTGGGAACAGGGAAAACGAGGGAATTGAAGAAAATGGCTTTAAGTTTATCAAAAGTTTTAGTGTTAAATCCATTGAAGGAATACGGAGAATTTGAAAAGAAAACAGAAGGTCATGTGACTTTACAACACTTGGATTGTGAATCGAATGAGGGGTATGGGAATTTTAAAATTACAGAAGATGTGATAAATATAGCTAAACAATATGAATACGTAATTGTAGATGAAACCAATTATTTATGTCAGGAAGATTTTATATACTTTCTTCAACAAATGAAAGATTCCGATATAAAAGTAGTAGCAAGTTTTCAACAAATGCCATCAGATGCCCAAATTACTAAGAAATTTGGATATATCATATCTTTAGATGTAACGAATGATTTCGATAAGATAACAGAGTATGAAAACTATAATTATGATTCGGGATTTGGCTTAAAAAAGTAATACGTGTGGCTAGATTGAACAGAGGTGATGCTTTGATATGTATAGTGAAAAGATATCAATCAAATATAAATTAGCTGAAAAAGAAGTACTCATTCCATTGAGTGCTTTTTTGTTTGTTGGAATGTTTTTAATCGCTAATTTTTTACTCAACTTATCTTTAGAGCTGATAGAAACAACATTTAGTGATTTATTACACCCAAAACCATTTCATATGGAGATAGGATTTCTTTTTCAGATGCCAATTGCAGAGCATCCAATTTACTACATGCTTGTTTTCCTTGTAGTGATTGGAACTATTGCAAGAACGGTGTATAAGCTGAAATCTTCCTTTAAAAACTTAAATAATCATCAGAAAGGATCTAGTCGTTTTACAATAGTTGAAGAGCTGAAAAAGCAGTATCGAGCTGTACCAGATCGAGAGGAATCATTTAAAGGTGGCGGTGGTGTCGTTATCTCACGACTAGGTGATAAGGTATTTATTGATGATAGCCCGGTAAACAATTTAATTATTGGTACAACACGCTCTGGTAAAGGGGAAACTTATGTATTTCCTACAATTGATGTTTATTCCAGGGCGGAGCATCAACCTTCTTTAATTATTAATACACCAAAAGGGGAACTATTTACGGCATCGAAAGATACCTTGGAAGAACGAGGGTATCACATTGAAGTTTTGAACTTGTTAAACCCACCTGATTCTATGAGTTATAACTTATTGCAGCTTGTCAAAGATGCTTATAAAGATGGAGATTATTCAACAGCGCAAGCACTATGTAAAACACTTTCTCACACTTTGTATTACAACCCAACTGTCAAAGATCCTTTTTGGCAACAGTGCGCTATGAGCTTGTGTAACGCCATGATACTAGCTGTTACGGATAAATGTATTGCAGAAGGTACAGAAGAAAAAATTACAATGTATGCAGTTGCAAATATGTTATCAGAACTTGGTTCAAAAGAGGTAATCGTAGATCCGGATGCAGATCCACAAAATGCATTAGATTTATACTTTGAAGGCTTACCAGCGGATAGTGTTGCGAAAATGCAATATGCAACCTCAAACTTCTCGAAAGGAACGACACGAGGGGGGATTTTCACCCAAACAATGAACGGACTTTCTATTTTTACATTTGATGAAATCGCTAAAATGACAGCAAAAAATAGTGTGGATTTAAAACGTGTCGGTTTTGGAAAAACAATAAAAGGAAAAGTGACATCTAGAAAACGAGTAGAAATTGTATTTCCAGATGGCTCAAAGGAGTCTATCAAGGCAGATATTACAGGACGTTTTGCATTAGATTTTAAGAAAGTAATAAAAGTTGGAGATACCATTCAATGTAATGAAAAGGAAAATCCGCAAACGAAAACATCTATTTCTATTACAAAAATAGATGAAAAAACGGGTCATACAGAATTTAAGGTAGTAGAAGAAAATGAAGATATGAAAATAACAAAAGTGGATTATTTCGATAAACCAGTCGCTATTTTTATGATTACACCAGACTTTGATTCTTCGAATCATGTGATTGCTTCTATTTTTGTAAGGCAGCTTTATTTTATATTGGCAAAGGGTGCGTCCCTTGCTCGAGGGGGAGAATGCCACCGTGAAGTAGTATTTTTACTTGATGAATTTGGAGTGCGCCCATACGGGCATGTAGAGAATCTCCTTAGACAAGAGATGGGAGTCTGTGCTTAACCCATTTACCACCTTGCTTACCTAGAAGGGGAAACCCGGAGGGGACCAGAGCATGCAAGGAAAGCCCTAAGTTACCCAAATGACCTAGGTACGACTGAGGGGCAAGGTAAAAATGTTATGAATAAGGATGAAGGCTAAACTGCTTGAACCATAGTCCAAAGTGGAGTATCGTCGCCCGAAGTGAAGGGTCATTGAAACGCTTCGCAGTCTAAGAATGGAAATATTGCCGAAGTTTCCATTGAACATACGTGTTACGTATGGCAGACCAAAGACTGACTAACTTGAATAACAAGTAACGGACGAAAGTGGCATCCGACATCATAATTAGTCTAGTCTCTATATGTACTAAATGGGGATTGCCTAACTTGGAGTGCCTCGTAAGGAGGCTATTGAGGATGATACCAAGTGTAAAAAGCAAGGTATGTGGCTCATGAAAATCCAATATGGCAACGGAGTTCTCGTAGTAGTCAGAGCGAGGGAAAGCCTCGTACAAGGCGAAGGAGAACAGTCTTTTCGACTAATATTAAATTGGGAAGGGGCGTGAGGCTCTTGCGAAGCCCAAAAATCGTATTAGAAAATCTAGCATCTCACAGTAAGAAAGCAGGATACAAATACAAGAAATTATATCGAAATCTGTACAATCCATTATTTTTCCTTGAAGCTTATCAAAACATATACGCTAGCGAAGGAAATATGACTGCTGGAACAGATGGAAAGACCATTGACGGAATGTCTAAGAGAAGAATCTCAGGATTAATTGATAAATTGCGAGATTATTCTTATCAGCCAAAACCAGTAAGAAGAGTTTATATTCCAAAGAAAAATGGAAAAAAGCGTCCGTTAGGCATACCTTCCGTAGAAGATAAGTTAGTCCAAGAAGTCATAAAAACCCTACTAGAATCTATCTATGAACCAACATTTAGTAAGTTTTCTCATGGGTTCCGCCCTGAAAAGAGCTGCCATACAGCTCTAATACAGGTTAAAGGCACGTTTACTGGGAGTAGATGGTTCATCGAAGGTGATATTGAAGGCTTTTTTGACAATATTAATCATCATATCCTTATCTATACTCTAAGGAAAAGGATAGATGATGAACAATTTATTGCGCTGATATGGAAGTTTCTTAGAGCCGGTTACTTAGAAGACTGGAAGTTCCATAAGACGTTTAGTGGTACACCACAAGGTGGTATCCTTAGCCCCTTATTAGCAAATATTTATTTAAATGAATTAGATAATTTTATGAATCGTTATAAGTCAACTTTTGATGTAGGAAAGACTAAAAGGACAAATCCAGTTTATTCTAAAATACAACATCAAATAAGTAGGGCTAAGAAAAAACTAAGGGAAGCTAAAGAAAAAGATGAAGTACGGGAAAAAGAGTTGACCAATAAGATACGTGAGTTATTAGCTGAAAGAGAACGCACTCCTCAACGGTATCCAATGGATGAGAATTATAAACGAATTCAATATGTGAGATACGCCGATGACTTTCTAATTGGAGTTATTGGGAGTAAGGAAGATGCGAATAGAACAAAGAAAGACATCGCTAATTTCTTGAAATCTGAACTTAAGCTAACGTTATCTGAGGAGAAAACACTTATAACAAACACAAGAAATAAGGCTCGATTTTTAGGTTACGACGTTAAAGTTGGACGAGATTTCCACTCCAAACGGCGAAGCGATGGAATAAAAACAAGAGCATTCTCGTTAAAGTGTGAACTATATATGCCTGCTGATCTTGTCTATAGTCGCCTATTTAAAAAAGGGGCAATAAAAGTCAACCAAAAGACAGGTCAATGGAAACCAATTCACCGTCCAGAGTTAATTAAATTAGTGCCTCTTGAGATTTTAAGGAACTATAACGCTCAAATACGTGGAACCTATCAATATTATCAACTGGCGGTGAATGTGTGCCATTTAAACAGTTATAAGTATCTCCTGGAATACTCTATGTATAAAACCTTAGCAAATAAGTACCGTACTACCTTAGGCAAAGCTAAACAAAAATTTATGGTGAATGGAATATTCCAAGTCAGTTATAAGACAAAGTCCGGCAAGAAAACGGAAGTGCTTTATGATAAGGGATTTCGTAGGAATAAAGCTCCTATAACTAAAAAGGATATAGAAAAACTTCCTTCGGAAGTATCCTACCAATCCCGAACATCGCTTATTCAAAGGTTGATGGCTAATCAATGTGAATGGTGTAAGGCTGAAGAAGGCTCAATGGAAGTTCATCATGTTCGAAAGTTAAAGAACCTTAAAGGGAAAAAGAAATGGGAAAGACAGATGATAGCAAGGAACCGTAAAACAATGATACTTTGTCGAAAGTGTCATCGTGACCTGCATAACGGGAAGCTAGACTGAAGAGACGGAGAGCCGTATACCTTGAGAGGGGTACGTACGGTTCGGGGGGGAGTTCTCGGAAACCTAAGACCGAGAGGTCTTAAGGCGCCGGGTTCTTACCCTACAACATGCCGAGTATTGAAGGAATGGCGAATATTATTACGGTTTGTCTCGGTAGAAATATTCGCTTTAACCTTGTTGTTCAAGCATACGCACAAATAAAAAATAAGTATGGAGATGATGCAGATACCATTGATGGAAACTGTGGGAATACGATCTACATTCTAACAAACGATCAAGAAACAGCAGAAAAAGTGTCCAAAAAGCTGGGGAATCAGACAATTAATCTACCTTCTCGAAGTGGAAAAGGTCTTTCTACAGATAAAAATAAAACGGAAGGTTTAGATCAACGACCGTTATTAACAGCAAATGAGCTTATGAGTTTTAAAGAAGGAGAAAGTGCTGTTATTCGTGTCATAAAACGTCAAGATAATAATCGAAAGCGTATCAGACCACGTCCAATTTATAATACGGGAGAAACAGCTTTAAAATATAGATGGGAGTACTTAGGGAAAGAGTTCGATACAGATAAATCTATTTTAGATATAGATATCGACTCCTTACATGATGATGTAGAACCGAAAAAACTGATTGTAGATTTTCTAGGAGAAAGAAAGGAAGAACAAATTAAGAAAGAACCATCAGAGCCAGAACAGGAAGATTTGTCACCAGTAGAGACAACGCAGCCAGTAGAAGAGCCAACAATGATGGGAATTGATGAAGATATACCGGAAGAGGCGTTTCAGCAGGAAGATAGCCCGTTTGATTCCCTCACCATTGAAAATTGGAAAGAAAAAACGGTTAATGAATTTTTTGAATCTGATTTAGCGGTTTTAAAACTGGTTGATAAGTTCTTTTTAGCTCAGTTAGGCAAATCAATAGATGAAGTTGAAAATCAAGAAATGGGCGAGTTTTACAGTGAATTTCAAATGTTAGCTCACAATGACCACATTGACAAAAGTGTTTATCAAGCAGTCGAAAATAAGATTAATCGAATCTTGCGTGATTTAGAAGAAAAAGAACAAGTGACGAGTTAGAAAAGCACTCAAATGATTGAGTGCTTTTTTGAATCCAAATATAAAGGAGGAAGAGGGAATGTGTGTACCGACAATCACGGATAAAATGCAATTGATTTTAGATAGTTACTTGCCATTTGTAACAGAAGAAAATGAGGTCATTCTTGGTCTAGACGATGCGGTTCTTTTCCTTTCAGTAGATCGGGAACAAAAAGGGAAATTGATTATTCGCATTGACAGACTGAATGAGAGAGTGAATTGGACAGCAAAAGAAGTATTAGGGCAATAGCAAGCATGAGAGGAGGATAAATGGTGAAAGATGAAGAAATTTTAAAAACTATAGAAGCGTTCTCGGATTATCTTCAAGTAGGAGACATCGTGAATTATGTATTGCGTTTGTTAGGATGGTTCCTAATTGTAGGCTTATCGTTAGTTGTAGATGCTTTAGAAGGTGTGACAGATGCCATTCTGGGGATTAAAGGATTCTTTAATTCACCGGAAATACAAAATTTTGTCGATATGTTATATCCATTGTTTGTCGTTCTTTTAGCCATATCATTTTTATATATTGGCTACATGTTCATTATGAACAAACAAATGAACCGTTCTCAAATTATCATCAATATTTTTGTAACACTGAGTGTACTTTGTCTATTAAGTACTGGTATGACAAAGGTTGATAAGTTCACCGATGATGCCATAGCAGTTGTAAAATCTGAACAAAAGGGTTCTTTAAGTGATGAAATTATTAAGAAGAACATAACGGATATTGCAGTAATAGATCAAAATGGATGGAAAAAGAAAGAAGATTTGAATCCGAAAAATAATATTCCTGAAAAAAATATTAGACAAATAGATATTACAGAAAAAATTGATTCCGATTTCAAATTTACGAAAGACAAAGATTTATCAGATGGTGGTCAAAAAATCCTACAAAATAAAAGGGTGATGGATGCATTAGGAGTTGCATCTTTAGCAGAATTGAAAGGTGGTTGGTTTGATTTCTTTCCAGAAAAGTATTATCGCTGGCATTGGAATTTTTGGTATATATTCTTTACTTTACTAATAACTGGCGCAACGTTGTTATTGGTAAGTGTTAAATTAGCTAGATTATTTTATGAATTGGCATTTAACTATTTGTTAGCCAACATCTTAGCACCAGCCGATGTTGCAAATGGTCAAAAATTAAAAGCGGTGTTATCGAATATCCTCAATATATTTATAGCAACAATTATGATATTCCTGTCTTTGAAGCTATATATAATGGGAACGGCGTTTCTCCATGACAAATTAAATGGTGTACCGTATCTGATTGCATTAGCGGCATTTAGTATGGCAGTTCTAGATGGCCCGGCAGTCGTAGAAAGATTATTTGGAATAGATATTGGATTAAAGAGCAGTTGGGGCATGTTAGCAGGTGGTTTCGCACTTGGTAAAGGGATTGGCGCTCTTGCAAATTCAAAACCAATGAAGGGTCTAGGAAATATGATTGGAAAAGGGGCGAAAGGTGCAGCAGAAGGAACTGGTGTTGCAGCAGCAAAAACAGCAAGTGCGGCAGCGATGGCAACAGGTGGCATGGCTGGTCTTATAAGTGGCTTGAAAAATGGAAATGAATCTGAAAATAAAGAGTCCTTGCAAGATCAAATGAAAAAAGCAGATCAGAAGAAAGTAAATGGAAATGATTTGGCAAAAAATGAAAAAGAAAAAGGTAACTTAAATAAGGAAGAAGATAAAAAGAATGGTGGTACGCCATCTATTCAAGAAGATATGAAAAAAGGAGAGAACGAAAACCCTGGGGTAGCAAATGGGCAAGAATCGGGAACAACAAGTCTTCAAGATGAAATGAAAGAAGCCGGAAAATCAAATGGAGCGAGTGAAGGAAGTCCAACGGCAGGAGGCGTAAGACAAGGAGCAAGTGAAGGAGGTCAAACACCAGAAGACGTAAGACAAGGAGCAAGTGAAGGAGGTCAAACACCAGGAGGCGTAAGACAAGGAGCAAGTGAAGGAGGTCAAACACCAGGAGGCGTAAGACAAGGAGCAAGTGAAGGAAGTCCAACGGCAGGAGGCGTAAGACAAGGAGCAAGTGAAGGAGGTCAAACACCAGGAGGCGTAAGACAAGGAGCAAGTGAAGGAAGTCAAACACCAGGAGGCGTAAGACAAGGAGCAAGTGAAGGAAGTCAAACACCAGGAACAGTAAGACAAGGAACAAGTGAAGGAGGTCAAACACCAGGAGGCGTAAGACAAGGAGCAAGTGAAGGAAGTCAAACACCAGGAACAGTAAGGCAAGGAAAAAGTGAAGGGAATCCAACACCAGGAGCAGTAAGACAAGGAACAAGTGAAGGAGGTCAAACACCAGGAACAGTAAGACAAGGGGCAAGTGAAGGAAGTCAAACGCCAGGAACAGTAAGACAAGGAGCAAGTGATGGAAGTCCAACGGCAGGAGGCGTAAGACAAGGAGCAAGTGAAGGAAGTCCGGCATCAGTAGAAACATCAAGACCAGCACCAAGCGGAAGTAGCCCGGCACCAGTGGAAACATCAAGACCAGTACCAAGTGGAAGTAGCCCGGCACCAGTAGAAGCATCAAGACTAGTACCAAGTGGAGGAAGCCCGGCACCAATGGAAACACCAAGATCAGTGCCAAGTGGAAGTAGCCCGGCACCAGTGGAAACATCAAGACCAGTACCAAGTGGAAGTAGCCCGGCACCAGTAGAAGCATCAAGACCAGTACCAAGTGGAGGAAGCCCGGCATCAGCCGACATCGTAACGGTGACACATAGTAGCCCAATTATTCCTTATGAAAGTGATAAAGAAGTGGTAGCAAGTAGAAGTCAGGAAACACGGACATTAGGACAATATACAACCGATAAAGTTAAAAATACAACATCATCCGTGAAACAAAAGGTAAGAGGAGTACAAGAGCGCATTCATAATTCTGAAACGGTACAGAATACAAAGCGTTTTTATCAGATGGGGCAAAACACGGGTAAAAGTTGGAGAGATATTGTAAACAAAAATAAAAATAATACAGATAAAAAATAAGCGTAATCGTACGCTTATTTTTTATTGTCGAAAAGGAGGGAATCCCGATGAGAAGCTATCGGATTCCGAAGGAAATCAGTACAGAATTACGGATTAATAAAGTGCTTTATTTAATAGATTTCTTTTTATTAATTGGCTTATTAGTTGTAACGATGATTCTTAGGAATTTTGTACATGATTCCTTTCAATTACCATTTGTTATTTTCATGGCAGCTATTGCAATTATTATGATTTGGCGACCAAGTACGAATCCTCAAAAACGAATGTATGAAGTGTTGATTATTACACTGTTAAGAAGGAAAGGTGCATATTGCGCCATTGATAACGATCAATAAGGGAGGGATCACATATGGCGTTATTCAGCGAAAAAGATGTGGAGAAAGAAGAGCCAAAACAACTAGAAGTGCCGAAGAAAACAGCATTTCGATTTAATGAAAAAAATGTAAAAGAATCACTTTCTGAACCAAAAGATATTGTGAAGGTGGTACCCAACAAAAAGAAAGAAGAAAAACCAAAGGTAGAACCAAAAGTAAAAAAACAGAAGAAAGAAAAGCCAAAGAAAGATGTTTCGAAAAAGAAAAATACAAAACTGTTAGGTTTTTTATCTAGAAAAAAGAAAGAAGCGCCACCAAAGGTAAAGAAAAGTATTGCAGAAATTATGCAAATCGTAGATATGACAGAGGATGGCATATTTGAGCTGAAAAATGAGGAGTTTTTAGAAATTCTTCAAGTGGAAGGTGACGATATGTTCTCAAAGAATAGCGACGAACAAGCATTTGTCATTTTCTCACATGCTTATTTTTATCAAGCCTACAAACAGTCCATTAAACTTGTTTTTTTAAACTTCCCATGTCAAACAACCGAACAACAACGTTATATAGAGAAGAAAATTAAAGAATGTACCAGTCCTTTGTATGAACGAATTTTAAATCAAAAGTTAAAAGAACTTCAGTTTTTAGAATGGGGCAGAACAAATCGGGAAGCCTTCTTATTTATTTACGGAGAAACGGAATTAATCGTAAAAGAACGTGTGGATGCAGCAAAGCGATATATCAAACGCTCTACTGAACTATTAGAGGTGGATGAAGAGAAAAAGTTAGAGCTTATGTTTAAATTGTTTAATCAAAATGCAAAATTAGGAACGAAAAATATATGGTAGTAAGGGGGAAACAATATGTTTGCGTTCAAACGTAAAAAATCTAAAAAAGAAAAACAGGAAGAACTAAAAAAGAAGAAAGGTTACAACCCCTATTTAGTGGCTAGAGTTCAGCCACAAGGGGGAATCAGCTTTAAAGAAAGTTATGTGCAAACAGGTGATGGATTAGGTACTTGTATTCATGTTTTTGACTATCCAACAGAAGTAAATGATTTTTGGTTAGAACAAATTATGAATATGCCAAATGTGATCACAACATTAGATGTAATGAGTGATGATCGAAAAGAAGTTGTTGAATCTATTAATAAATCCATGAGTGAACAAAGTGTTCGGCATGATACAGCAAAGGATAATATAGATCGGATCGATGCAAAAAATGAATTTTTAGAGCTGGAAGCTCTCTATACGGATTTGAAACAAGGTGAGGTCATGAAACGTATTCATATCCGTATCTATGTTTCCGCTAGAACTTTAGATGAGTTAGAAAAACAAGTAAAAGAAATCATGGAAACATTAGAGTCTTATAATTTTCGAGGAGCTGTCTTTTTAAATGAACAAGAGTATGAATGGGATGCACTCGTAACGAGCTTTGATACACAAAAAAATTATGTGAACCGAAGAAAAGGAAAAGAAATTCCGGCAGTCAGTTTGGCTGGTGGATGTCCATTTCACTATTCTTATTTGAACGATCCATACGGTACGTATTATGGGACAACGAAAACAAAAGGAAATGTTATTTTTGATATTTTTCATAAAGACAAACAAAGAAAGAGTTATAACGGTGTAATGGTTGGAAAGCCTGGTGCTGGAAAATCAACCTTACTAAAAAAGAAAGCCGTGGATTATGCAAGTAAGGGACATTTTATCCGTATTTTTGATATTGTAGGTGAATTTGAGGAAACAGTACGTGACTTGAATGGAAAAACAATTGCATTAGATGGATCGCAAGGTCAAATTAACCCACTTCAAGTGTATAAGACAGCAGAAAGTGAGGAAGTTAGTTTCATTCAGCATTTATCTAAAGTGACAACTTTTTATCGCTTTATTGCACCAGAAGCAAAAGATGATGAAATTAAAGAGTATGAAAATTTGCTTCGAAAATTATATATTCGTATGGGATTATGGAATGATAAAAAGGGAGCAACAAATGAAATTACAACAAGAAAACCGAAAGAATACCCTATCTTCTCTGATTTTTTAAATTTTGTTCGTAACGAGTTATATCAAGATGTAGAAAGTAAAAAACACCATGAAAATTTAGGAGACAGTAGAATCCATCGTTTAGAATTAATTGAATTAAATCTTATGAACCTAGTAGAAGTGTATGCACAATTATTCGATGGACATTCTACAATTGAAGATTTCAAGAAAGAACAAGTTGTATCTTTTTCCTTACGGAATATATCCAGTTCTAAACCAGAAGTATTTCAAGCGCAAATCTTTAATGTGTTAAATCTCCTTTGGGATGAAATGATTTCAAATGGTGCGCCTCAATTAAGAGCCTTTAACAAAAAGCAAATTGCTTTTGAAGATGTCATTCGATATTTCATTATTATTGACGAAGCACATCATATTATCAACACGCGAAAAGAGAGTGCTCACGCTTTACAATTTTTAATTAAATTTAGCCGAGAAGACCGAAAATATTTTGCTGGTCTTTTATATGGAAGTCATACAATTCGAGATTTTGTACCGGAAGGATCTTCACAAGAAATGATTGATGAAATTAAAAAGCTATTTGAACTTACACAGTACAAATTTATCATGCAACAAGATAATAACAGTTTAGACATGTTACGAAAAGTATTTGCAGGACAGTTAAGTGAAAGTGAGATTGCAGCGATTCCACATTTACCAACAGGGGATGTCATTTTAAGTATTGGGGCTGTAAAAAACATTCACTTCCATGTAGAAGTAACAGATGAAGAATTGATGTTATTCGGGGGAGGTGCTTAATACTATGCATCTAGTTTTAAGGGTTATACCAAAGAAATGGCTCATCACTTTAGCGCTAATTGTGATGGGTCTTTTTTCTTTTCTTTTACTTGGAGTTATGAGTATTTTTATTGCGGCAATGGGTGGAGAAAGTGGAACAGACGCAGGTGATATTACGTATACAGGTGAAGGGCAAGTCATGAACGTTTCGCCGGAAGTTTTGAAATGGGAACCTACGATTCGGAAGCATGCGAAAGACTTTGGTGTGGAACCGTTTGTCGCTTTAATGCTTGCTCAAATGATGCAAGAAAGCGGAGGGCGTGGCAGCGATCCGATGCAATCATCAGAGGGTGCTTTTAATACGAAATATTGTAAATCACCAAACTGTATTACAGATCCAGATTACAGTATTTGGGCTGGTGTACAGGAGTTTAAACATGCGATAGAAAGAGCCGGAGTAACGAGTCCAGGGGACATGGATCATATCAAAACAGCACTTCAAGCTTACAATTTTGGAACAGGATTTTTTGATTTTGTTGGTGCAAATGGTGGCAAGTATACGAAAGAATTAGCAATCAAATTTTCACAACAACAGTATCAAAAAGTGAAGCATACAGGAATGTACCATTGTTTAAGACCAGAAGCCGTTCCATTTGATGCGTGCTACGGCGATATTTTGTACGTTGACGCAGTTTTAAAATATTATCAGCCGGGTTCTGTCGTTTCTGGTGGCGGAGGAAATCCAGGAAGTGGGGGAAGTAGTGGTTCAAAAGTTGCCGATGTAGGTCGTCAATGGATAGGTCGTTCTACGTATGTATTTGGTGGTGGACGTAATACAAATGATATTGCAAGAGGGATTTTTGATTGTTCAAGTTTTGTGCGCTGGGCATTCGAACAAGTAGGGATGAATACCAGTCCAATGGGAGCTGTAAGTACGGAAACATTAAATAAAATCGGTACAAAAGTATCAGCAAATGATATGAAACCGGGGGACGTTATATTCTTTGATACCTACAAGCATGATGGGCACGTTGGAATTGTAATTGATAAAAATACTTTCATTGGATGCCAAACAAATAAAGGGGTTGCCATTGAAGATTTAAATAATCCGTATTGGCAAAAAGTCTTTTCTGGTCATGTAAGAAGGTTCTAAAAACCGAAAGAATAGGAGACTAAAAGAATGAAAGATAAACGAAAATCTTTGTTTATTGTGTTTGTCATTTTAGTTGTAGGTGTGACAGCTTTTAATATCTATTTGAGCAAAAAGTCAATGAGTGATGGCAAAGAAAAACAGTTAAAACTTTCAAATGAATTACTAACAAAACAAAATGAAGACTTGAAAAAACGACTGGATAAGGTGCTTCCTTCCGCACAAGAACAACAAAGAAGGGCGTACTTATCGACAGCCGAAACGTTTATAAAATTATCATTTCATCGAGAAAAAGAAGGCTACAGTGAGCGAAAAGAAAAAGCAAAATCCATTATGGGTGAAGAACTATTACAACAATTTTATCCAACTGATAAATACGAATTAGGAGATACGTATAAAACGAAACCAATAGAAATGAAGTTTTATTTACAAGAAAATGAACCAGATAAAGAGGAAGTAAATGTGTTAGCTGAATTTATAAATGTCACGACAGATTCAACGCAAAACCGAGAAGAAAAAGTAAACAATGTGTTACGAATCATCATGAAAAAAGAAAAGGAAATATGGCGAGTTACAAGTGTGGAAGAGTTAAATATGAAAGTTTTATAACGAAAAAGGTGGGGTGAGAATGTGATAGGTACAATTGGTAAGAAGAGTGAAAGAATCAATCTAAGAAAAAATAAGTCGTGGATCTACTTAACGATTATCAGCTTTCTATTTTTCGGTTTTTTCGCTTTCTTGACATCTAAAATTTACATGCCAAACGATGAAAAACTATTCCATACAGAGACAAATAAAGTAATTAAGTTGTCGGGTATGGGGAAATTGATTGTAGAACAAAGGGAATACAATCCACACAAAAACTTTATACAAATTCGCTTTCGAATAGAAGGGTATGAGGAAACAGGATTTACGTTTAAAGCACAAGAAAAAGCAAAGTCTGGTGTTCAATTACCTGTCAAAGTGTTGTATGAAGAGAACGGAAATTATGTGGTGGAAGTAAAAGAGTTATCTCCGAATTGGGGAGCGTTAGCTTTCGATATTTACAATGAAAACGGTGAAAAAGAACAAATGGATATTCGTAAATTCACGCAAGATGTTAACGAATATGAAGAAGAAAATGCATCAACAAAAAGTCCAAATAAATTAGTTCAGACGATTTTTACCGAACAAAGAAAAACAAAAGCAAATGATGAATTGTTAGCTGAAGATAAAAAAACATATGAGCTAGATTTTATAGAAAAAGACAAAAAAGATATAGAAACAAAGATCAAAAATTATGGGAAAGCAATCAAACTGGAAGAAGAAAATGCGAAGACAGTTTATGAGAAAGTAAAAGAACTAAAAGATGAAATGAAGTACCAAACTGAAGCGGAAAAAACGGAAACACAATCAAAAATAGCATCTTTAGAATCTAAAATAAAATCATCAGAAAAGAACGTTGAATTGTTTAAAGGAGAACAGAAAATTGCACGAGATAAGATCAAAAAGCTAGAAGAAAAAGCACAGGAAGTTAATAAAAAGTGAAAAAAGATATAGGGACGTGATGGAGACATTGAGGCGAAAAGAGGGGACATGAAGGGGACATTTAGAAAAAATAACGGGACGTGGTGGAGACATTAATAATAAAGATAGGGACGTAATGGGGACATTCAACTTCTTTTCTTGCCCCCACCGTTTCGCTAGGCTCCGCCTAGCCCCACACCTTCGGTGGGGGCAGAAACCCCTTATGCTCTTCTCGCTATTTTTGGTTCTCTACCCACAATTGCAGAAAGGAGCGGAAATTGTGCATCTAAAAATAAGAGATATAGATCCAGTTGCCTTAAAGAAAATAGATGAAATTGCAAAGGAAAAGGGAATATCCAGACAAAAGTTTTTGAAAGCACAAATTGAAATGTTGGCATTTTTTCAGCAACAAAATAAAAGGGAAATGGAATTAGAAAATCTCATTGAAAAGAACATCCATATGATGAGTGATTGTTATAGCGCAATGGAAAAGATGAATGAGTTTATTCAAATGATGATGCAGGATGTTGAAAATGAGTAATACCGTTCCTGTTCAATCTTCAATCACTCCAGGTGTTGTTTTAAAAACGAAATTTGTGTTACCAAGTTCGGACGCCTTTCAGAACTATATTGAGTATGTGGATCGGGAGGAAGCGAAAAGTGAAGTGAAGCTGAATCCGAAAATGTTTGAAACGTATCAAGAATATATGGGGAATCCAGAAAAGACATCGGCACTCTTTACGGAAAACGCAAATCGATTAACAGAGGGTGAGAAAAAAGCCTTAAAGGAAATGTTTAAAACCGCTCATGAAAATGGAAGTATCATGTGGCAAGATGTCATTTCTTTTCATAATCCTTGGCTAGAGGAACAAGGCATATATGATGAGAAAACTAAAACATTAGATGAAAAAAAGTTGATGGATGTGACACGGCTTGCGATGAAGGAAATGCAGAAAAGGGAGGGATTAGAAAAAAGTTCTACCTGGTCGGCAGCCATTCATTTTAATACAGATAACATTCATATTCATGTGGCAACTGTTGAACCATTTCCAACGAGGGAACGTGGAAAAAGAAAACCCAAAACATTGGATGCAATGAAAGGAAAAGTCGTAAACAATTTGTTAGATCGTAAGCAGGAACAGAAACAAATTAATGATCTGATTCGAAAAAACCTGGTGGGAAGCAAAAAAGAAGATTCCGTTTTTGATTGGCGAAATCAACATTTGAAACCATTGTTTTTACAAATCTATAAACAGTTACCAAGTGATAAAAGACAGTGGCAGTATAGCTACAATACCATTCAGCCATTAAAGCCGGAAATTGATGAATTAAGCAGGCGATATATTCAACATCACCTTAAAAAAGATTACGATCAGTTTCTCCAAAAGTTAGATAAAGAAGTGCAAGTTTTTAAAGAGGCATATGGGGAAGGGAAATATGATAAGAAGCAATATGAAAATTACAAGACGAATAAAATAAATGACTTGTATAAAAGAATGGGTAACGCCTTTTTACAAGAAATGAAGGCATATGATAAGGAACAAAAGAGAATCCATCACATGAAAAAATCAAAGCCATTTCAAAAATTTCAACAGAATGTATCTATTCAGTATTCTATGAGGAAAGTGGAACGTGCTTTTAAAAGTGAATATGAAAGCTGGAAGAACCAAAAGTATTATGAGCGTATGCAAAGGGAAAATGCATATGAAAATGAAAGGGGTTAGATCATGGGTAATGAAAAAATTCGAATGAAGTTATCGTTGAGTGAAGATGTGCATCAATACATTCAAGACTATATGGATGAAAATAATATTACACATCCAGGGGATGCTATATCGAAAATTTGTATGGAGCATCAAGCATCAAAAAGTACAGAATGGTCATTGAATTATATTTCTGAAATTGTATCAAAAAATCTACACGATGTGTTGAAAAGTGAATTAACAAAAATTCGTCTCGGTGCAAATAATGCGGATAGAAATACACAAGTTTTAATCGAATTAATGAATGGATACTTTTTTGCTAATGACTTGGATTTAGAAAGTATCATTACAACCGATAAAATAGAAGTCGGTGGCGTGAAGATAGCAAAAGAAGTTGTAGCGGAACGGATTAGTCATGCAAGACAAAAACGTATAGATCACGAGGCATCAAAGAACAGTGTAACGTAAGCTACATTGTTTCTTTTTATAAAAAAACAGGAGGTCATTAGGATGTTATTATTTCACGAAGATATCGTATTAGGGGTCATTAAAGAGGTTGGAGAAGGTGAACTCGTTTTACTTGTAAAAGAGGAAGAACTAACAATCAAAATTACACGAGAACAAGAGGAAGAACTTGCAGTTCATGTCATGAATCAAGAGAATATGTTAGTTCCGGTTAATGTAAAAACACATGCACTTTTCTTTGATACAACGGAAAGATGGAATGAAGAAGAAATGGAGGAATTGCAAAGAGCGAGTGAAAGAGTAGGAGAAGATCATGAGTAAAAGTTATAAGAAAAAGTATCAAACAAAATCACCAGAAGAAAAGAAAGAAGCGGTGCAAGCTTTAACAAAAAAGATGGAAAAAAGCGTAGAAGGTTATTTTCGTACACCGGGAGATTTGAAAGAGTATTTATCGTTTATGGCAAAGTTTTATCACTATTCACCATCTAATATTTCACTAATACAGAGTCAATTCGAGGGAGCCACCGCAGTGGGTTCCTTTTCTTTTTGGAAAGAAAAAGGATTTCCAGTTAAGAAGGGTGAGAAAGGAATCCAGATCCTTGTTCCAAACCGAACTGTAGCAAAATTCAAAGGCAAAAAAGGCACTTGGAAAACAGTAACTAAAGCAAGTGAGGAAGAGAAAAAACAAATTGAATCTAAAAGCGTAGAAGTGATACCTGGTCGCTTATATTTTGCTATTGGTCATGTGTTTGATGTGTCGCAAACAAGCGCAACAGTAAAAAATCTACCTCGTATTTTTCCGAATCGTTGGCTAGAAGGAAGTGTTACAGATTATAAGAGTTTGTATAAAGGAATGGAAGCCATTGCGGAAAAAAACGGTATAAAAATTATTGAGCCGAAGCAAGAACTTGGGGTCGCAAAGGGAGTTAGTTACACCTTAACAAAAGAGGTTGCTTTGAATCCACGAAACAGTGAATTACAAAATGTAAAAACACTTCTTCACGAATTAGCACATGCCAAACTTCATACAGCAGAGACACATATGAATTACACAGCACCAGAAAAAGAGTTTCAAGCAGAAATGACAGCTTACGCCGTTTCTTCTTATTTTGGGATTGATACAAGCGAATATTCGTTAGGATATTTAGCGAGCTGGACACAAGGAAAAGAAATGAAAGATAAAACTAAGTTGTTGAAAGAAGTACATGAAACTTCGATTGAATTTATTGAAACAATTGAAAATACGTTAGAAAAGGAAAAAGAAAAAACGAATGAAAAGGGAGTAGATAATATGTCAAAACAAGTGTCTGAATATGAAAGAGATAATTTTGAAATTTTGACAGGTATTCAACAAGATGTGCATAAGGATTTAAGCCGAAAATTCGAAGCATACAGACGTTCACAATATGAAGAAACACCAGATAATATTGATAGTATTGTCACTCGTGTAAAAGCTGAAGAGCGGTATTATACAACAAAGTATGTTTCGATTGATAATGAGCTAGTAAGCCAGGAACATATAGTGAAATTAGAAAACCAGGTGGATGAGAAACTTGGGAAAGAAGGAATAACGGTGAATCAGTCTACAACCTCAAAGGAAATGGATATAGTTAAAAAATTTCGGCCATTGAACGGAAAACAAACGAATCATAAAGAAAAAGACAAAGATCCAGAGTCAGGTAATGTAGACCAGTCGAAGGCTACAAAGAAATCGGGTAGAAAAAAAGAAACAATGGAAATGGAACGATGAAAAATTTAATAACAGGAAAACCAGATTAAATCATTTTTTGTTACTCAATTGAGAAAACGAAAAGTGATTTTTTTATATCTAAAAATGAAAGAGGGTAAAGGGAAAAGCCCTCTTTCTCATTTGTAAAACGAAAGGAGCGAATGTCATGAATGTATGGCTGTTTGCGAGCTGTATGTTCCTTGTAGCTGTCTTTTTGAACACATTGTTACTATTTGGTCACAGAATGATGAAAAAGCGGAGAAGTAAGAAATGGAAGCGTAAAACTGAAATTGTAGATTAATAGGAGGTACTACTTATGGGGAAAACATTGTTTATTGCTGAAAAGCCGAAGGTAGCTGTTGAATTATTAAAATCACCTAGATTTAGAAACTCGCAAAAATATCCAGGAAGTAAGCCATATTATGGCTACTATGAAAATGAAAATTACATTATTAGTTGGTGCCGAGGGCACTTATTAGAGTTAAAACATCCGGAAGAAATGGATGAGCGATACAAAGAATTCAAATTTGATCACTTGCCTATTATTTTAGAGCCGGAATATAAAGCGAAATCGGATAGTCTCGAACAAATTCAAATATTGGTTAAGTTGTTAAATCGTCCCGATGTAGAACATGTGGTCAACTCCTGTGATGCAGATAGAGAAGGTGAGCTTATCTATCGTGAGATAGTTGAGCATGCAGGTGTGAACAAGCGAGAATCCCGTCTTTTTATTTCTTCCTATGAGGCCGCAGAATTAGAGGGAGCGTTAAACCGATTAGAACCAGGAGCCGACTATGAGGGACTGGCGCAAGCAGCTAAAGCACGGCAATACTTAGATTATATCCTTGGAATTAATGTTACGAGAGGCTGTACATCAAAACTAGCAAGAAACCAATTCTTATTGGCTTCTGGTCGTGTTCAAATGTGTATCTTGAATGAAATTCGTCAAAGGGAAATCGCTATCCAAACCTATAAAGAACAAACCTACTACAATTTGAAGCTATTAACGGAAAACGGTTTATCACCAGTAATGAAAACAGAAGAGCAACTGATAGATCCATCGCCACTACAAAAGCTTGGAGATAGCTTGAAAGAAACGAATGTAATCGTAACGGAATTTAAAGAAAGTACGAGAAAAAAGAAACCAAAATTATTATATAACTTAACGGACATCTACAAAGATGCTCACGCTAAGATGAAGATAAATGCAGAAACAGCAAAAAAATATATTCAGAGTTTGTATGAAGAAGGCTTTATTACTTATCCTCGTTCTTCATCCAGGCATTTACCTACAGAGCAAGTGGAACGAGTGAAGGAAGTAATGGCAGCATTAGAAAAAAGCTCGTATGCAAATCTTGTACAACAAGTAGCCCCATCTTCTATTACAAAAAAACACACTACATTTAATGATGAGTTAGTCAGTAGTCACTTTGCCATCATCCCAACAACAAAATTATATGCCGGAACCAACCGAAATCCATTAGAAAAACAGTTATATGACTTAATTGTAAAACGATTTATCGGGAATTTTATGAAACCAGCAATCTACCTGGTAAGAGAAGTGCATTTTATAGATCAAGAGGGCAACACATACAGTACAAAAGAAAAGATCCTACAAGAGAAAGGGTTTCTAAGTGTGTTTCAAGAGGATATAGAAGAGGGATCAGTTGAAGAATTTCAGATACCTATTTTACGAGAAGGAGATTCTTTCAGAATCGTTCAGTATGACTTGATTGAGTCTCGAACAAAGAAACCAGCCTTTCATACGGAAAGTTCCATTTTAACCTTTATGGAGACGGCAGGACGTAAATTGGATGATGAACATTTGAAAGAACTTATGAAGGGAAAACGGATTGGGACAGTCGCAACGGAAGAAACGTTTATTCCGAAACTGTTAGAGCGAAGCTATATTGATGTTACCAACAGTCAGATTCGAACCACTAATATTGGTCGTGCGTTTATAGATGCTTTTCCGGTAGATGAAATCAAAAATCCAGCTTATACGGCTGAAATGGAAGGGATGATCTACATGATCGAAAAGAAAGAAATGAAATATGAGGAATTTGTAGAGAAAACAAATACGTTTGTAAAAGATACGGTGGAACAATTAGGCGCAATGGATGATAAAGTGTCGGATAGCATTATTAATACTTGGAATCAGCAAATTGAGGTGTGTAAATGCCCTTGTAGAAAAGGAAAAATCCTTCATAAAGGAAATTTTTATGGGTGCAGTAATTATCCAGAATGTGAAATCTCCTTACCGAAAAAAATTAAAGAAAAAGCGATTCCGGAAGCGCAAGCGAAAAAGCTGTTTGAGGATAAGAAAACAGATCTTTTAAAAGGGTTTAAGTCCAATGAGAAGGAGTTTTCCGCTTATCTAGTGTTACATGAAGGGAAAGTTAAATTTCAGTTCCCAACACAAGAGGAGCTGTCATTTGGTAAATGTCCAAAATGTAAAAAAGGGGATATGCTTCATCGTAAAACGTTTTATGGATGCACGGAGCATAAAAATGGATGTGATTTTATGTTACCAGCCAAGATGAAAGGGAAAGCAATCCCTGGTAATCAGATGAAAAAGTTAATTCAGTATAAAACAACGGATTTTATCAACGGCTTTCAAGGAGAAAAGGGAGAATTTATAGCAGCTATCTATATGGAAGCGGACGGAAGTTTGAAATTCCGTTTTCCAACGACTGAAGATCGTACAATTGGCAAATGTCCATTATGTAAGAGTAGAGTTCTTGTAGGGAAAAGTAACTACTTATGTGAGAAATACAAAAAAGGCTGTGACTTCATTATTTTTGGTACATTCTCTGGTAAAAATCTAAGTAGTAACCATGTGAAAAAATTATTAGATAAGAATGTAACGGATCAGATCAAAGGGTTTATCTCCAACAAAAACGGGAAGAAATTTGATGCTCGTTTATCATACAGCGTACAGGAGAAGCGATTAAAATTCTTATTCGGCAAATAAAAATGAAATGTATCAACTATAAGTAGCAAAAGAGGACTAGGAAACGGAATAGTCCTCTTTTTTATTTCATTTTATAGAGTAAAGGGGGGGATTCCGTAATGGCACGTGTCAGTACGGAGGATGCGATGAAAGCAAGAAAAGTTGACTTGATTTCATATCTGGAAGCAAAAGGAGAAACGTTTAAGAAAGAAGGAAACTATTATCGTCATACGGAGCATGACAGCCTCATCATTAAAGGGAATCAATACGCCTGGAATAGTCGAGGGGAAAAAGGATATGGAGCGATTAGCTTTGCGATGATGTACTATGAAATGACATTTCCGCAAGCTGTATTAGACATCAATAAAGGGGAGTACAAAGAGTTTGATCGTTCAAAAGCTGAAGAGGAACGCAAAAAAGAACAGCAGCCTTTTAGTTATCCAAAACACTTAGAGGTGCCGAAACAAACAGAGATCAAGCAGTACTTAATTGATGAGCGGAAAATAGATCCTCGTTTAGTGAACTGGTTAATTAAAAAGGATCTCATCGCCCAGGATAAGAAAAATAATGTCGTTTTCAAATGGAGAGAAGAAGGGGGCAAAGGGCAAGTAATAGGAATGAACCGTCAAGGTACTGTCAAAATGGAGAATAAAAGAGGAAGCTTTAAGCAAATTGTCCCGAATTATGAAAAAATCCATGCAGGTTTTACGGTTGATGTAGGTAAGCCGGATAAGATCTATTTTTATGAAGATCCAATCGACATGTTGTCCCATTGGAGTATCAAGCAAAATAAGATACAAAATGCTCGTCTGGTGTCCATGCATGGATTGAAGTCAAAAACAGTGATTCAATCTTTGATGGATGCGAAAAAAGAAGGGCACGATATTAAAGAGGTCATTATGGCAGTGGATAATGATAAGGCTGGGAAAGACTTCATTCAGACGATGAAATGCTTTGTAGATCTTAAAGAGGACATTCCAACTAATGAAAAAGATTGGAACGATGTCCGGAAGAAACAAGTGAATGAACAACAGCCAAAAGAAACAGCTCAACCAAAGAAAATGAAACCAATCAAAGAGGTGGAGAGAAGTGTCTAATATACCATCTATGCCAAATATGCTACAGATTTTGATTTATGGTTTTATCCTTTATATTCTTTTTCATATTTGTAAATTTGTGTACCGGAAGATTCAGGAGCGGAGAATACTGAAGCGAATGGCGAGATCTGGTATTCGCTATATAGACAAAATGGACGGACATCAATTCGAATTGTACCTGAAGGCTCTCTTTCGAGAGCTTGGTTATTCCCCAATGGTTACAAAGCAGTCAAATGATTTCGGTGCAGATCTTGTATTAAAGGGGAAAAATCGTATTGTAATCCAGGCGAAACGATACGGGATGAAAAATAGAGTCGGCATCAGTGCCGTACAAGAGATATATGCAGCGCAAGCTTATTACAAAGCGCATGAGGGCTGGGTTGTAACGAACAGCGTGTATACAAGGCAAGCGAAAGAATTAGCGGAGGCATGCCATATAAAACTAATAGATCGTGTAGAACTTCAGAAATTGATTAATAAAATTAATCCCGAAAATACGGCTGAAGATGTATATCAAGGGGTAAAACCTGTAGAAAGGAAATGCCCAACATGTAAAAGTCATTTAGTCGTTCGAAATTCGAGTACAACAGGAAATAAGTTTTTTGGCTGTTCTCAATATCCCACATGTACACATACAGAACCAATCAATACATGAGCTGTGATGAAAATCCAGCTCTTTTGTTATTTTTAGGAATTAACTTTTAAAAAATCATACTCGCATCAAAAAATAGCTTCACAGATTTCAATATAACAAATGTTTTAAGGGTTTAATTTTCTTGAAGTATAAAAAGGGAATAGGGGGGAAAAGGATATGAAAATTGGTACATCTGAATGGTTTTCTCTTAGTAAGGATATTAAGCTGAAGTTGATCCGTTTGGCTGTCATAGATAGTAAATATAAACAAGCAAAATAAAAACCCTTCATTTGCTTAACAGCAAACAAAGGGCATAGTTAATGAGTGACTGAAGTAGAAGGAAATCTAGTCGATTTCCTTCTTTATTTATTGTAACATAAATTGTCCTTTTACTTATATATATGTTCCATCCACTCTTCATGAGTTATTCGTTTATTTAAGATAACGTCGAATTTGTTTATCAAATTCCGGCCCATATTGATGTATCTATCGCATAATAGTTGTATGAGCCAGGGATAGCCCTCATTCCTCCATCATTTTCACCAATCATTAAATTCAGATGTGGTGGTTTATTTTTTGAATCACTAACGTATCCTTTTCAGATCCAATAACATTTACTTTATAAGGATGATTTGTCAGGATATTCATTAATTGATTGGCCATATATTGAGGGGTGTAAACTAGGTCGTTTTTAAACCAATAAACCAGCATTCCTAAGATGGAATAGGCTGTATAATAAGAATTTATTTCATGATTAATATTATGGTTGGGATTTATTCGTACCGCTCTTAGATTTTTTAAAAAATGGTTATTGATTGTTTCACACAAATACTCTTGAAAACCTGAATACACATGCTTATTCAGCATTAATTGATAATAATAAACATTATTCCAAAAGTGCGTAAATAGCGCCATTGCCGCAGAAGACATTTCTTCAAATAGGATATCCTTGCCGTTTGGGTATGAGTCAACTAATGCTTTAATTAAGTCTTCCATCTTTTCTTGAACTATTTCTTCTAATAAATTTTCTTTGCTTTCGTAATGGGAATAGAATGTTCCTCTATTACAATCCGCTCTTTCTGTGATCTCCGTAATGGATATTGACTTTAAATCTTTTTCTACCATTAATGAAAAAAGAGATTTTTTTAAAGCTATTTTCGATCGCTTAATTCTTCTGTCCGTTTTCGGATTATTTTTCATCAAATTCCCCTCCAATGTTCAATATTTCATAAAAAAAAGACATATAAAAATTATTTGGTTGATACTCAACAATACTAGATTTTTTGATTATGGTCAGACTCTGTTCTCAATACTATAATATAACTAACAATTGAACAAAAACAAACAATTGATCGATAACCAACAATTGTTTGTTTTTTAAAATTTCAAGCAATAAAGAGAGGAAAGTAGATGAGTACAAAAACGAATACTATCACGTTTACAAATTCTCGACCAATTAACAGATATAATTGAATCCAATCATATTACTACCTAAAGTAATGAATGCTTATAATTAGGGTTTTGTGACTGATTAACGAAAACATATCAAAAAAAGAGGTATACACAATGAATACAAAGCTAAAACGTCCAACTACAATGAAAACTTAGTTGTTTGAAAGTTTTATGGAGATCTGTGAGCTGATTGAAAGCAAAAAGGGAGAATTAACAGACAAGTTGGTTCAAGATGTTGAGGACAGTTTATGGATAACTATCAGCAACAATTCATTAATTTACATAAATGGGAGAGGATTACAAATGGTCATAAAGGAAATAACGCAACCTAAAACAGATGGAGATCTTGGAAATTTATTATTATTAAATAAAGAAAAACCACTTCAATCTTTAATGAAAATTGCTGATCAAATGGGAGAAATATTTAAGTTTGAAACACCTAATCAGGTTACGCGTTATGTATCTAGCCAACGATTAGTTAAAGAGGTATGTGATGAATCACGCTTTGATAAAAACATAGGCCCAGCACTCAAAAATGTAAGAAGCTTTGCTGGAGATGGTCTTTTTACGAGTTGGTCATACGAAAAGAACTGGAAAAAAGCTCATAACATTTTATTACCAATTTTTAGTCAACAAGCAATGAAGGGGTACCATGCGATGATGGTAGATATCGCTATGCAGTTGATTCAAAAATGGGAGCGCTTAAATGCTGATGAGCACATTGATGTACCAGAGGATATGACACGTTTGACACTTGATACAATTGGACTTTGTGGTTTTAATTATCGCTTTAACAGTTTCTATCGTGATCAGCCTCATCCATTTATTATGAGCATGGTGCGTGCACTAGATGAGTCAATGAGCCAATTACAGCGTGTGAATCCAGATGATCCATCATATAAGGAGAAAAAATTTCAACTTCAAAAAGATATTCAATACATGAATGGGCTAGTGGATAAAATAATTGCAGATCGAAAAATAAGTGGTGAGCAAGGAGATGATCTGCTTGCTCATATGCTAAACGGAAAAGACCCGGAAACAGGAGAAGTGTTAGATGATGAAAATATTCGTTATCAGATGATTACATTTTTAATCGCAGGCCATGAGACGACGAGTGGTCTATTGTCGTTCGCACTTTATTTCCTAGTGAAAAATCCGCATATTTTACATAAAGCAACAGAAGAAGCAACTCGTGTATTGATAGATCCGGTTCCTACTTATAGACAAGTGAAGCAGTTGAAATATATAACTATGGTATTAAATGAATCCCTTCGTTTATGGCCCACTGCCCCTGCTTTTTCTCTATATCCAAAAGAAGACACTGTGCTTGGTGGAGAATATTTGTTAAAGCAGGGAGAAGAGATTAAGGTACTTATTCCACAGCTTCATCGTGATAAAATAATTTGGGGTGAGGATGTAGAGGAATTTCGACCAGAACGTTTCAAGAATCCAAGTACAATTCCACAGCACGCATTCAAGCCTTTTGGAAACGGACAGCGTGCATGTATAGGACAGCAGTTTGCAATTCATGAAGCGACTCTTGTACTTGGAATGATGTTGAAGCATTTTGATTTTTATGATCATGAAAATTACGAATTAGATATTAAAGAAACTTTAACGTTAAAACCAGAAGGGCTTACTGTAAAAGCAGTATCAAAAAAAATCCCTCTAGGTGGTATCCCTGCTCCTTACCGTGAACAGCCAGAAAAAAATGTTCGTAAAGTAGTGAATAATGTTCATAACACGCCATTACTCGTACTACATGGTTCCAATATGGGGACATCAGAAGGAATAGCACGTGAATTGGTAGATATCGCTCTTAGTAAAGGATTTGCAGCACAAGCTGCTTCATTAGATTCTCATGCAGGGAACCTTCCTAAAAAAGGAGTGGTATTGATTATCTCTGCTTCTTATAACGGAAATCCGCCTGATAATGCGAAGAAGTTTGTAGAGTGGTTGGAGAAAGCATCTGAGCATGAAGTGAAAGGTGTTCACTATGCTGTATTTGGCTGCGGTGATAAGAGCTGGGCCACTACCTATCAAAAGGTACCTTTCTTTATTGATGAACAACTTGCAATAAAAGGAGCAGAGCGTCTAACAGAGCGTGGTGAAGGAGATGCAAGTGATGACTTTGAAGAAGCTTATGAAGAGTGGCGTGAGCAGCTATGGAATGATGTAGCAGATTATTTCAATCTTGATATCAAAGATAATGAAACAAGTGCTTCTACTCTTTCCTTTGAATATGTAGGAAGTGGAGCGGTAGCGACTTTAACAAAAGTGCATTCTACTTTTACAGCACAAGTTGACAAGAATAAAGAATTACAACAGCCATGTAGCGCAAGAAGCACAAAACACCTTGAAATTTCTTTACCGAGTAATGTGACTTACAAAGAAGGCGACCATTTAGGTGTGATTCCAATAAATTATCCTGAATTGGTGAATCGTGTGCTAACTCGTTTTCAGTTAAATGGGTCTCATTTTATCCGGTTAACTAGTGATAATAAAAAATTAGTACATCTTCCTTTAGGGCGCACTGTTTCAATTAATGAGTTACTGCAATTTGTAGAACTTCAAGAACCGGTCACAAGAAATCAATTACGTGCAATGGCAGCAAAAACTGTTTGTCCGCCACATAAAATAGAGCTCGAAGCACTATTAGAAAAACATGTTTATAAAGAACAAGTTTTATCCAGACGATTAACTATGCTTGAATTATTAGAGAGATACCCCGCATGCGAAATGGAATTTAGTAATTTTGTAGAATTACTTCCAGCATTGCGTCCACGATATTATTCAATTTCTTCTTCGCCAAGAGTAAATGACCAGAAATTGAGTATTACCGTTGGTGTTGTGGAAGACAACGCATGGAGTGGAAATGGAAAATACAGAGGAATTGCTTCTACCTACTTAGCTCAGCTTAAAGAGGGAGATTCGATTACATGTTTTATTTCAAATTCACAGTCTGGCTTCGAACTTCCGAAAAATCCTAAAATCCCGATTATTATGGTGGGGCCGGGAACAGGAATTGCACCATTTAGAGGTTTTCTGCAAGCTCGAAAATCAATGAAAATTAATGGTGAATCATTAGGTGAAGCGCATCTCTATTTTGGGTGTCGTTCACCTAAAGAGGATTATCTATATCAAGAAGAACTTGAGCAAACACAGAAAGAAGGAATTGTGGCTCTTCACACAGCTTTCTCTCGAATGAAGGATCAGCCGAAAATATACGTTCAGCATTTAATAAAACAAGATGCTGAAAAGGTGATTAATTTACTTAATCAAGGTGCGCATTTGTATATATGTGGTGATGGAAGAAAAATGGCGCCAGATTTAGAGAATACGCTTATTAAATGTTACGCTAACATTCACAACGTGAGCGAACAACAAGCAAGTGCGTGGCTACAACAGTTAGAAGAAAACCTGTATTATTCAAAAGATGTTTGGGCGGGATAATAAAAAATGTATTAGGGTTCTGTTGCAAAGTTTAAAAATCATTTAATCGTTCGTAATTCGAATAAAACAGGAAATAAGTTTTTTGGCTGTTCTCAATATCCGACATGTACACATACAGACCCAAATAACAAAAGAGCTGTGATGAAAATCCAGCTCTTTTGTTATTTTTAGGAATTAACTTAAAAAAATCATACTCTCATCAAAAAACGGCTTCTCAGATTTTGATATAACCAATGTTTATTTAAAAGTGAATGACATAAGACCTAAATAACAAAGGGTGTGTTGTAAGTGAAAATAAGTGGTTTAAAGTGAGTTAAGGATGTTATTAAGAGTTTCTTATAAAATATCTGAAAAACAAACAAATAACCTTACAAGGTTATTGCATAGAGATAAGGAGCGAAAATATTGGAGAATACAGTAAAAGAAATCATTGATGATTTAGAGTATCTGTTCAGGAATGAAGAAATTGGCATGGAAGTAAGTAATTTGGCTTACTATCAGAGGTTTTGCAAAGTATTGGATGCAACAGAAATGCGCTATGATTTACACATTCACGAATATGATGAGGATTCTCTAGTTGTTAAATTAGTGTAAAATACAAATGTTTAAGGGGTTTATTTTCTTGAAGTATAAAAAGGGGATGAGGAGGAAAAAGATATGAAAATTGGTACATCTGAATGGCTTTCTCTTAGTAAGGATATTAAGCTGAAGTTGATCCGTTTGGCTGTCATAGATAGTAAATTTAAGCAAGCAAAATAAAAACCCTTCATTTGTTTAACAGCAAACAAAGGGCTTGGTTAATGAGTGACTGAAGAAGAAGGAAATCTAGTCCATTTCCTTCTTTATTTATTGTAACATAAGAGGAAAAGCACAAACAAAGGAGAATTCCCATGAAAGAAATTAATAAATACATGACACCATCTGAAGCAGCTTTTTATTGGGGGATTCCTCGTGAGACAATTAAGAATAAATATAGCCCCTCCCTAATGAACGAGAAGCAAATAAATGATTTAGAGCGCATGTTACAAGAAGGTTTAGTGAAATACTTTTTGCATCCTGAAGGGAAGCGTAAGGAATGGATTATAAGCCGACAGGCAATGTATGAATGGTTTGGAGAACCAAAGGACAAGTAAGAAAGGATGATAATAATGCAAGAGGAAACATTTTCTCTGTGGAGAGGATTCAAGAGTGCATTTCGTTTGATTATTTGGTTTTGGATCATTATGTTTCTCGTGTATGGAGAAAGCCTGTTACAATAGTAAAGAATAACTTGGGTACAAATTGATAATGAAATGGGGAAATATGCTGGATGAAAGCAACCGGAGTAACTAGAAAAGTGGATGAATTAGGGCGTATAGTAATTCCAAAGGAACTTAGAAATACGCTTGGGATTAAAGAAAAATCACCATTAGAGATTTTTGTAGAAGGGGAAGACATCATTTTACAGAAGTATCAGCCTGGTCATGTTTGTGCATTAACAGGAGAAGTGTCAAATCGTAACATAGCATTAGCAAATGGTAAGATAACATTAAGTCCAGAAGGTGCAGAACTATTACTAAAAGAAGTAGAACAGTATCTTGTAAAATAAGTGCTCCTTTCAAGGGGCTTTTTTTGTGTAGGTTTAGAATAAAGTTTGATAAAAAGACCTGTTTTGTAGAGTATGTCTTTGTTCAACAATCGGGCGATTTTGCGGAAGATCAGCAGAAACTTTTGAGATCTTAATCAAAATAGTAATTAATCTATCGAGGTTGTAAAATAAGGGTAAGAATAGTTCTGGGGGGATTTATATCAATTATAATGCTATTAATCTAAGCGAGAAACTGTCCAAATTCAGTGAACACTGGTCGCCCAAAGTCATTGGTGAAATGAATGACTATCAGTTTAAGTTAGTTAAGATTCTGGGAGATTTTGTATGGCATGAGCATAAAGACACCGATGAGGTATTCATCGTGATAGACGGCGAGATGTCCATCTCATTCCGCGATGGACAGGTTAAACTTTCCAAAGGAGAAATGTATGTGATACCAAAAGGTGTGGAGCATAAGCCTTATGCTGAAAAGGAATGCCATATAATGCTGGTAGAGCCTAAAGGTATAGTTAACACTGGTGAAACTAACTCCAAACTAACTGCTGAAAATAATATATGGATTTAAATCAATAATTCAGTTACTTTCTTTGGAGCAACTTATAAAAGGAAGTTACATATTTTCCGCAATCGGGCGCTTTAATTGAGTAAGGTTCACAAAAATTATCAGCCTTTTTTATAAAAGGTTGATTCAATTGAATATAGAAAAAGCATGTTTTGATCAATCTTTTTTTCAAAACACGCTTTTTCTATTCGCTCTTTTATCAAGGTTTAGTAAGTTAATTTAATCAAACTTTATTCAAAAGCTACACTTTGCAAGGGAAATATAAAATTTCACGCACCGCAATGTTTAATAAAAAACAAACTACATAATCAATATTCTACATTTAATTTTGTGCCTAATTAATCCCCTTAATGGATTCGGTCTCGTCTGTTTTGGATACTATCTTATGTGAAATGGCGATATTATTTTTATTTCGGATAGAATTCTTGCGAAATATGTACCTAGAGCAGTATTTCGATTTAAATATGATAGGATAGTTATATATTCGTTTTGCTAGTAAAAGGAGATGAGTGTCGATGAAAAACCACATAAAAGTAAATGGAAAAATCCTTCAAACAAATAAAAAATGGTCACATCTCAAGCAAAAACAAAAAGAACATATTTCTAATCGGTTACGTAGAGAATATACACAGTTTGTAAAAACACATCATAGAAAACCTAGAAAGTATGAACATGATGAGATTCTTCATGAAGTGATGAATCAAATACAGGAACATGAAATTTGGATTCCTTATGGTGAAGTAAAAAGATATTATCTAAGCAAAATAGGAAAATGGTTTAGAAAAATAGAAAGTGAATGGGAATCACAAATATCCATCAGTGAAAAGCAGCAGGTATTAGAAGAAAAGTAAATACAAAGAAACCAGGGGGCGCATTTCATGTTTAATTTACAAGAAGATATGTATGAACAATTGAAAGAAAAAAAAGGGGAAGTTACTGTATTTTTAAAGAATGGCGTTCCAGTACGTGGGCAGATCCTTGCAACAGATAAATTTACCGTTCTAATGATGGTTCATGGTAAACAACAACTAATCTACAAACAAGCAATCTCTACACTTGCTATGTAATACATACTGGACTTATGTAAATATTCCCCGATATTATATTATTACTATATAAACTATAATATAAGTAATTCAATTTATTGTTTATATTTTGTTATTTCCTGTTGCAGAATCCTTATTATAAGGATTCCTTTTTTTGTATCAAAAATCTACAAAGAAAAAAGATAAGATCGGGAACACAATCTTATCTTTAGTACAAGGAGTAAACAAAAGGAATGACCATCATATTTTTTATAATACTTTAATTTTTGTTAATTTTGAATATCGAAACCATAATTGAAAAGTACTTCTATATTGAGAAATTTATTACAAAATTAGCTATAAATGATTCAAAACCCGAAAGTAAACTTTCATTCCCTCTAAAATATTAATTTTAAGCCAATTGTGATACAGAAACGATTATGGATTTCAAGGGCCACTCTAGGATTAAATTCCATAACTTAATTTTGATAAGTCTACTTGAGAGCTTCTAAATCTTTTAAAATCAATAACTTGCTATATTATCAATTGGGTACACTCTATTGAGAGGATAGAGTGTGATTATGCAATTATACATATCTAAATAAAGGGTTAAATGTATAATTAATACCATTAAATTATTCTATAATTATTTTTCTAAAATAAAAACTAACCCCTTCTAAATTAATATAGTTATTTTTTCATTGGATTTATTAAGTTGTAATCATTATAATTACTACGATAGAATTCATCATTAATTTTATTGGTATAATATACCCTCACTCATATTAAGTATGTAACTATAAAATTATCGAATACATAAGATAAAATTCTAATATTTACGACAAAATCTTACTATATACGCATTAGAGTTTAATGTTTTAATAAGGGCATAAGATATTAGTTACATTTTATGACATATAAAATCAAGATTACCTTTGTATATGTCTTTTATGTAACTGCTTAGGGAATACGTTTATAGTAAGCAATATGTACAAATATTTTCAAGCTATATTTAGATTCCCACAACATGTATTTTATAACTGTATATAACAATTAATAGGAGGAGTTACCATGAAAAAAACGTTAGTCGCAGGGTTATTAGTTACAGCAGTATCTACAAGTTGCTTCTTACCTGTAAATACTTTTGCAGAAAGTAAAACAACTTATTCACAACTAACAAGTAGTCAAAATCAAGTTGCTATGAATAGGTTATCAGATTCAATTAAGACATTAGGATCACAGACGCCATTAATTCAAGGATATGGACTAATCATATTAAAACAACCAAACCTTGAAGTAACTGCTATACCTGGAATAACAACTGATCAAGGTACTGCAAGAAACCATGTTCAAGACTGGCTGGATAAATATAATCCAAAACTATTCAATGTAAATCAAGACATGCAGGATTTCGGGGCTAGATTTACAGAATATTATGATATATTAGTTGAACTAGCTGGAAAAGTGAATGACGATTCGCAAGCAAAAGAAGACTTTGTAAGTATTTTTAATGCACTTCAAGACCAAATGCAAGCAATTCAGTATGATATGAAAGGAACTTCAGTAGACTTAAACATTTATAAAAATGACTTGGTTGAAGATAGTAAGAGCTTTTCTAGTAAAGTTAGCAGAGCGATTGAAGGTTATAAGAGTTCAGGCGGAGAAATTGAAAAATCAAGAACGGAAATTAGACAACTTGAGGAAAACATTCAAGATGATTATACCAAACTTCTAGCTCTACCAAAAGAAAATATAAAAGGTTCTATAAATATTGGAAAGACGGTTATTGATATTTGGAAAGACGCAGGTAAGGATCATACTTTAGACACGTCTAATTTGGAAGTGATTTATAACCAATTTGGACAAGTCCAAAATGATGAAGTAACAAAATTGAATAATGATGTTCGTCAGAAGCAACAACAAAAACTTCTATTGCTACAAAAATTATCGAAAATTGAAGTGCAAGCAACTCAAATGACACTTATTGATCTACAGTTAAATAACTTTACAAGAGTAGTTAAAAAGCAAATTGAGAGTTTTGACAAGCTAGTAACTAGTTGGGACATCTTTAATGACACAATGATTCAAATGAAGAGAAGTCTTAGTACTGATGCGAAAATAGATTCTAATGCATTACAAGCACAATTAAAAGAACTCAAAACGTTTACGGATGAATTGAATAAACAAACAACGGAATATGAAAATATTGTTACAAACATAAAAGTAACAGAGGCAAAATAGTAGAATGAAGAAAAAATCTTAATAATATAATATAATATAATATAAGGAGATAAAAATATTATGAAAAAACCTTATAAAGTAATGGCTTTATCTACATTAATTGCAACAATTGCAGCGGGTAGCATTACGCCATCATATGCCTCGGCAGCAGAAAATACAACAAAATCAGCACCTATTTATGCAGGTGCAGAAAATAACTCCCCTGAGTACCCTGAGTATTCACTTGGACCAGAAGGGCTTAAAGATGCGATAGAGAAAACTGGATCCAATATGTTGGTAATGGACCTGTATGCTTTAACTGTTGTTAAACAAGCAAATGTTAATTTTGATGGTTTAACTGTAATTAACAATGATTTACAAAAAAGCATTAAGGACAACCACGATGCTTCTAAAACAAATGCAAAACAATGGTTAGATGGTTTGAAACCGCAAATAATCCAGACGAATCAAAATATTATCAATTATAATACACAATTTCAAAATTATTATGATACTTTGGTAGAATCTGTGAATAATAATGACAAAGAAACACTAAAAGCTGTGCTTACAAGTTTAGATGAAAGTATTTCAGTGAATAAAGATGCAGTGGACAAGTTAGTGCAAGATTTGAAAGCCTTTCGCGGCAAATTAGAACTGGATACACAAAATTTAAAAACTGATGCTAACAAAATCACAGATATTTTATCTGGTCAAGACATGGGAATTCCATTGATGCAGAAACAAATCGAAACAAATCAAACATTAATTGATGAGAATAACAAAGTTTATATTGGATCGTCGGTTGCAACTGCTCTCGGTGCATACTTAGTTGCTACAATTGCCTTGGCGCCCATTGGTGCAGGTCCATTAGGAGGCGGGATATACGGGGTTATTACATCGCAGGAGCAGATAAAAAAAGCACAAGAAGAGATTATAAAGCTAACAGAAAATATTTCAACCGCGAAACAACAGGTAGTTAAGTTAACGTTCTTGAAAAATAATACTAAAAATTTAACAGAAACAATTGATGCAGCTATTACTGCTCTTGAAAATGTAAAGAATCAGTGGCAGACAATGGGGGCAAAATATAAATCATTGAATGACAATGTTGACAGAATTAACTCAGACAAGCTTGCTACTATTATAAAAGTAGATCTGAAGATAGCTAAAGGTAGCTGGGAACAGGTTAACAAGTATGCTGAAAATATTCAAAAGGCTGAGATTTCATTCGTAGAAGAGAAAAAATAATATTACTTCAAGAAATTGCCGAAGTAATGAAAAATATAATATACTGACTTTCCCTTTTGAAGAACATATAATATGAGTCTCCTGTTCAAGTTTGAACAGGAGATTTCCTATATAGTTATGAAACTTGATAAAGATTATAGAATAAGAAAGTATGACCCCCTATTTTAATATGTTGTTTTATTTGCAATGATCGTAATTCATTTGAAGTAAAGAATTGAAGCTTATGAATTTAATAAAATACGTAATACATTTGAGAGAATAGGTGAAAAAGGTGAATAAAAAATTGTATAAGAAAGTTATTTTATCAACAATCATTACTGGAATGGCAGCGAGTAATGTAATCCCGTTTCATACTTTTGCAGCAGAACAAACTGTGCAAAATAGTGTGTCCCAACAGCAAGAAGATAGTAAGAGCTATTCTCTTGGTCCTGATAAATATAAAGAAGTAATGGAGAAAATGGGGGCAAGTATCCTTACAATTGATTCATATGCTCTAACAATCATTAATCAACAACCGACAGATTTAAGTAAAATAAGTTCTATAAATGGTGATTTACAAGCAAACATGATTCAGCATCAAAATGATGCGCAAACGAATGCAATATATTGGTTTGATGATCTAAAGCCTCATATGATGAAAACGAATCAGAATATTGTAAGTTATAATGATACCTTTCAAGTGAGTTATAATCAATTACTAGCTGCTTTGGATCAAAAAGATACAGTGACATTTAAAAATGAACTGGAGAAATTATATAATAATATTTTGAAAGATAGTCAAGAAGTGGATGGACTACTAGAAAAGTTGAAAACATTCCGAAATAAAATGGCCGAAGATACAAGAAGTTTTAAAGCTGATTCAAATCAATTGATCTCTATTTTAGAAAGTACGAACGCTGGTATTCCACTTCTACAACAACAAATCAGTAATTATAATAATATAATTAAAGAAAACTATGATAAACGTGGTGGCTATATAGCTGCAGCTGTATTAATGCCTCCAGTTGGTATACCACTGATTGTCACTGCCGACAAGAGTATCGCATCTGCACAACAAGAAATAGAACAATTAAAGTCCAGAATTTCTGGAGCAGAAGCAGAATTAGTTATTTTGACAGATGCCAAAAATAAAACGGAACATATGACTGCAACAATTGATACAGCTATTGATGCGCTACAAAATATATCGAATCAGTGGCATACAATAGGATCAAAATATAACTCATTGCTTAAAAATGTTGACAAAATTAATCCAGACAGGCTTGCTTTATTAAAAATAGATCTGAAGATAGCGAAGGATAGCTGGCAGGACCTTAAAAATTATGCAGATAAATTATATGAAGGTGCTAAGGTTATACAAAACGGACCGATTGTACAAATAGGACAACCAATAGAAGGGACTGTACAAAAAGGGCAGGATTGCTCCTGAATGTTACATAATACACTCAAAAAAAGTCTGTTGGAAAATAATGTATCACTATGACCTAGTTTTACACGTATCTCGGCTGAACCCCAATATTCCCCCTTGCTATATTTAAAAGAAAGAAATGTGAGGAGAGAAGAACATGCGGAAAATTCTTTTAGGAAATTTAGTAGTATTTGCAATACTAAGGAGTATGTCTTTTGAACATAACGAAGCCGTAAAGAATTCTAAAGAAGAAACTGAAGAGGTGGATTTAATGTCTATCTTTCCATTTGAGTATTAAAAAAAACCATCCCAATTAGGTAAACCCTATTGATACAAGGTTTTTCCCTTAAGGTTGTAAATCCGCATAAATCTGACGATACCCCAATATGAGAAAAATAGGTTATGTTTGAGTAAGTTCTGTCGATCATAACCCAAAGAGACTATGTACATTTTTAGAAAAAATCTTTGTTTTTGCCTAAAGACTTTATCATAATAAAAGGAGCTAAATTCTATATCTTAGCTCCCTGATTTGCAAATTATTTAATTATAAAGGCTACGATTGCTAAAACGATACACACAATCCCACTTAATAATTGTCCTATTCCAGAACTCTGTCCATTAATTAATAAGTTGAAAAGATTTTTTCTTGTTTGAGTTTTTCCTACGAATGCATCATACTTTTTCATTTTATATACACCCGATAAAATTAATGCTACCCCAATAACGATAAGTACTATTTTTAAAGCCACTATATTTACCTCCACTTATTATGTATATGTTGAATTTTCCTCAATCATTTTTTAGTTGTTGTTATAATCGTGAACAATACTCGTCTATAATTTCTAAAAAATCATTATCAATTCTTATAAGTTAATTATTACATTTTAACATTAAATAAACCATCTAATAACCTTACACAAAGATGACAGTTCTGTAAGGATAGAAAAAAACAAACAAGCTATTTACAAAAGCCTGCTTTTCTTGCTGTAGATATATATTAAAAATGTACTTTACACTCTCCGTTGCAATTACTCTATCTTCCCTTATAATCTATATCTATTTTAATTTTCCAACATATAAGTCACTGCTATGCAGAATACAGCACGAACGCTACTTGCTTTCTCCTTTTGTTTGAAACCTTGCATGTGGCAGAAATAGGCCCTGACGCAGCATGAATCCTACTACATAATCGGACTAAGGGGTCACTTGCCACCCGTTGACTGATCCAAATACAAATAGTAGCTAAGTCTGATCCAGAAAACTTACGTTTTTACTTTATAAAGCCTATTTCTCTTGCAAGTTCTTCTAAAAATACAGGTGTAACATATCGTTGTAATTCTTCCGCAAATGGTTGTAGTTCATCTTGAATCGAGAGATTAATAAAAAACATCATCCTTTCTAATCTAGCTTGTTTAGAAAAGATAACGTTTTTTGTATTTAAAAGTATTAAAATCTCTTAAGTTGAGGGGCATGTAGGGTGCCCTCTGTTAGTTCAATAAGAATTAAATGCCTTTATTATTCATTTATACTTGAATCGTCTTTTTCGTATGTGAAATTTTCCTTTAACGTACAATATTTTTTTGTCGTGTCGAGCTAAATATAGCATACATATAACAAGGGAATGCAGTACATATTAGCATACAAGTATTCCCTTGTGATCATCATGTTATTATTTTAGTAGGGCATTTTATGTCCCCACTTGTCAAAGTGATAATCTTTACCGTCGATTTTAAACCAAGCGTCTGCATAAAGTGAACCATCTTCTCTAGCACAATACCAAAGGTATCCGTATGCAAGGGGAAAAGGTCTATATCCACCACCAACTTGGAACCATCCTGTTTTAGCTGCCCCATTTTCATCGAAGTAATAATATTTATTATCGATAGTTTGCCAACCCGTTTGTGCTTCGCCGTTCTTGTCAAAGTGGTATAGCTTACCATCTATTTTTTCGAACCCTGTTTTATTAACTGATCCGTCTTCATGGAAATAATATTTTTTTCCGTCAATGTCTTTATAATCATTGAACGTAGTATTGTGACCATTTGTGAAATAGTATCTTTTACCGTCTATCATTTTCCAACCGGTATGGAAAGATCCATCTTCTAAACTATAATATTCTATTATTCCCTCTCTTTTGTTGATCCCTGTTTTTAAAATCGAACCGTCTTTATTAAATGCTAATACTTTGTTGTCAAACCCAACATTAACAATGCTGTTTATAGCTGCTCCCTTTAGATTAGAAACTCTCTCAAGTGCGCCTTTGTCAGAAAAGTGAAGAATGAAATCTCGATCTTCTAGACGTATTTCCTTTTTATTTACATTGTAATTTTGGAAATAATAAATTTTACCATCTATATCTTTCAAGCCTTCTTTAATAACCACTCCATCAGTATCGGAATAAGTATCACCTTTCCAGGTTGATCGTTGCAAGGAACCATTATCATTGAAGTTGTAGTACTTCCCATCGATTTCAGATCCATTTACAGTAACCATGTAACCATCAGTCGGGTGGAAATAATAAGTCTTCCCCTTAATGTCTTGCCAGCCTGTCAAAAGGGCTCCTTCAGCATCTGCAAAGAAATACTGATTCTCGCGATTTACCCAACTGTTCTTTATTACATTTCCAGAAGAATCTTTTGCACTATATTTAGTAGGGTCCTTTTCATTCTTTATCATCTCTATTTTGTCATACTTCTGTCTCTCATTTTCTTTACCCGGATACCACTCTATTAACCAATTGTGAATTTCATTGTTGCTTTTATCAGAGAAACCAATTTCAGATTGGAAACTCCAGTCTGTACCAAATTGAGAAATATATTGATTACCAGCCAAACTTACCCCATTTTTGTTATTCAAACGGAACTGAAATTTACCATCGTAAGAATTTCCTATCTGAACAAGTTCAAACACTTCATCATCGCCAAGCGAATCGGAATATTGAAGTCCCTTTCCTTCTTTCCCCGAAAGATATTTCGAACCTGTTTTTACGATTACTTTATTCGTTCCTTTTTTATAAGGGATAATTTGATAAGGTTTACCATCATTTAGTTTAATGAATGGTAGTTTCATAGATGTCTCTAGGACGTGAGTACGCTCCGCCAATACATCTGATAATCGATCATAAAAATCTGCACGAGCTTTAGGGTCATTATTAACATAGTTGTCAAGGACATCTTTAGATACTGGCTTTGAAGTCAATGTTATCAATTGTTTTTGCTTATCTGATAATTTATTTTCTATCTGACCATATAGGTAATCCGAATTTCTAGCAATCACCGTCCAATCGCCAAAGGAGTCGCCGGAATATTTTTTGTAAAGTGGACCAAGAAATCTTGGGTTTTTACCAGATGCTTTTTCTACAAATGCATGTTGGCCCTGATTCATCACAACTCCGGTCTTTCCTTCGTCTAATTGTGCTTGTGTAATGTAAAGAAGATCGTGTTCTGAGACATTCGCTCCATTAGGGTTTAAATCTATAATTGCACCTGCTTCAGTAATTTTAAGCTGCTGCCCAGATCTTAGTTGATGAATTTCAATTTTTCCATTTGGATAGCGTACTTTAACTGGTTTAAGAAAATTCGAATCACCTTGTGTATGATACATGGAAATATTAAATTCCCCAGATGTAAAACTAGGAGCTTGGTAAGTTTCATTTTCTGCATATACATCAATGTGAGTGCCAGGGTCTCGATCCCCTGGGCTTATTCCAAGTGCTTCATAAGTGTTTGCTACAGCACCTAATACAGTAATACTTATATCTATTACCGTACCTATCCCTGCGCTAGCTTTGTTTTCTGCAATAGGAGCTACAGAAAAAAGAATACCTAATGCCGCTGCAGTAGGAATTACTTTCTTTCCAATTCCAATTGTTTTAAATTTTTTCTTCATTTTTGTTGTCCTCTCTTAGTAAGATTGAGCCTAGATTGCTTACATGTAACACTGTAAAAAACAAACATATAAATACTGTCGTATATTGATTTAAAATATAAAATCAATATTTATAAATTCATCTTAGTTTAAAAACCTTTCAAATTCCTTTCATAAATGTTACAAAAGTCTTACATTAATATATTATAAGATTTTGATTTTTTCGATATTCTATATTTTTTCAGCTTGGCCCCATACTCATTAAGCGAAGATTTTTAAGTATCTCCAAAACAAAATTTTTATTTGTAAAATGAATGAAGTAGTAAACAAGAAAGGCTGGTAAAATGCCAACCTTTCTTGTTTTTTGGGTCTCAATTTTTATTTTGATAAGATATATCGGTGGTTTCCTTATGTATCAATCCTTTTATTTCTATCGGTATGTCCAAGTTTAAAAAATTACTTACAAGAGTCCTGAAGTGTTTGTATGAAAAATACTGAAAGGGTTTTGTAACATTTACGAAAGACTTTTGAGAGTTATTTAAATTAAGATAAACTTACCGATGTTAATTTAAATATGTTGGAAACAGTATAAATTAGAAAGTAAGGAGCACATCCATGAAGGAAAAGATAAAGAGATGTATAAAAAAGATTCCTCCTGTAGGAATAGCGATGGGGATTGTATTCAGCTTCAACCCGTTTACAAAACATAAAGCGAAAGCAGACGTTGATACGTTCGCAACGATTGTTACAACATTTGGTGATACCTATAATTCATTTTTAAAAGAGCCTTTTGTTATCTTTTTATCCGAACAAAGTGCTAAAAATGATTATACAGCTAACAATGAAAATCGTGCTTACAAAGCTCCTACTTTTAACAAAGGAGAATTTGGTATTAGTGTGTTTGATTATTATAAAAACCAAAACTTTTCTAAGAGAATTAAAATTTTCTATAAAGATGGGAAAGTTGAATACAAAACGATAAAACATGGTCAACAACTTCTGATTAAGCAAGCTGGTCTCATAGTGGACTTAAATCCTGATACCTCAGATCGATATAAACATGATATTTTGTATATTACACAAAAACAATTAGATGAAGGGAATACTGGTATTGCGCTTACGAATTGGCAAACATATTACTTAAAAAGTGACAATAGTGGTCAAATGAATGGTCCTCTAGCTCTAAAATTTATTAGACAGGAGTTTCCAAATATAAAACCAGGTAGTGCTTCTTTTGATCTAATGAAACTTTTTCATGCACTACCGGAAGAGAAACGAAAACTGGCAACGATAACTTCAAATCCAGTAAAAGAATCTGATATTTTTAGGTATACCTTTGATGAGCTTGCTGAGATAAAGAGACATAAGCTCGCCGTCGTTACACAACATAATAATAAAAAAGAAAGTCACAGGTAAATGAATTCACTTAAAATTTTCTTTTTTTGATATGATAACCTCTAGAAGCTTTACAAACATTTTTAACGAGTAACAAATCAACAAGACAATTTTCTGTGCGTTAAGGAAATTGGCTTGTTCTTTGTCTAAAGCTACTTAGTGCTTTTACCTCGGCGCTTTGTTATATAAGTGGTCCCGTCCACATTTGTTAACATGTGCGTGTTCTCCCTAATAGGTCTCAAATTACCAATGTTTCAAGATTAGCTTTATATAGGAAACTACAAGACAGAGTATAATAAAAATCACCCGCTAAAATTGGAAGTTTTTTCAGATGTGGCGGGTTATTCTTTGAATCATTTCCGTACCCCTAATTGTCTTACGTCCATCGTTTACCTCCAATGTATATGATTTTGATATATATAAATAACATTATAGATATTTTCCATATAATTATAGAGGTGATAATATGAGTAAGCAAATAAAATAACTTAAGCATGGGTTTTAATGTTTGTCTGATGAGAAAGACAGACACGTAGGAGCTTAATATTGTATGGGAGGTGGAAATATTGGATAAACCCCAATTATGGACAAGGGATTTCATCAGTATTGCCATTACTAATTTTCTCGCGTTTGCAACATTTTATTATTTGTTGGTTACACTGCCGATATATGCTTTACAAGAATTGCATGGTACCGAATCTGAAGCAGGACTTATTACTACAGTTTTTTTAATTGCATCCATCCTAACACGCCCATTTGCAGGTAAATGGATCGAAAAATCAGGAAAGTTTATCGTTTTTATAAGTTCCCTCCTGGTACTTTTCGCAGCTTCAATGTTGTATTTTATTCCATACTCTATGATTGGTTTACTAATTCTTCGCTTTTTTCATGGAATTGGCTTTGGAATGGCAACAACGGCCATTGGAGCAATTGTTGCCGATCTAATCCCGGAATCCCGCATAGGAGAAGGGATGGGGTATTATGGACTAACGCTAAATCTTGGTATGGCTATTGGTCCCTTTTTAGGTTTGACTGTTATGCAACAAGCAGGGACGAATTTAATGTTTATCATAAATGCATTATGTTCTCTCTTTGCACTCGTTGCAGGATTATTCGTTAAATTACCTAAGAAAACGGTTATGTTAGATCGGAAAATTCAACAAAAAACAAATATGAAAATTGGAAATTTTTTAGAAACTTCCGCCATTCCTGTATCATTGGTTTCAGCTTTCTTTGCACTGATTTATTCAGCAATAGTTTCCTTTGTATCTATATATGCTAAAGAACATAGTTTAGTGGAAGCTGCTGGTTATTTCTTTGTTGTGTACGCAGTGGTCCTTTTAATTTCTCGGCCTTTTAGTGGAAAATGGTTTGATTTATTCGGGGCAAATATTATAATTTATCCCGCTATTTTATGCTTTGCAGCCGGTACATTCTTATTGAGTGTATCGAATACGTCCTTGTTATTTCTTTCAGCAGCAGCCCTTATTGGATTGGGTTGGGGAACCATGTTTCCCAGTCTTCAAACTATTGCCATTCAAGTAGCACCTCCTAAAAAGAGAGTATTGGCTACTGCTACATTCCTTTCTTTATTCGATTTTGGGTTCGGCATTGGATCATTTATCTTTGGTATTGCAGCAGCTAAAATTGATCATGGCTCATTATATTTTTATTGTTCATTCCTTATAATAATCGGAATTGGTGTTTATTATTTACTGCATGATAGAATAAATTCACGTTCTATTGTGAAAAAAGAAAAGGTTTCTTAGGGTATTTTTAATTTATGAAATATACAAGTACATTCTAATTATAAAATACGTATCACTCAATATGGCAGTACCAACACTTTTATAACGGTGGTACTGCTATCTCGCTAACTAAGATCCCCACGACCTCCAGATGCTTTCAGCATCTGGAGGATTTTTATTAATTTGATGGCTATGGCCTTAGTAAGGTTTTTTTATCGTTTTCTTAACTACATCCAACACCAATATTAATTAATTGTGCTGACTAGATAAATTACTGAATAATTGCTCTGTAAATTGATTTATTAGCCCAGATGCTTTTTCATTTTTTCTTGTTACCTTCCAAAGATAATAGGGGATCGTTTTATATTTATCTATGGAGACAGAGATAACTTCGTTTTTTTGCTCTGGGGGTAATGAATGAACAAGATAATCGGGGCCAATTGTAACTGCATTTTCATGAATAATCATTCGAAAAATACCTTCTATGTTATTCGTTATTAATGAGACCTTATTCCATAAATGCGTCGGTAAAATATCTTGAGTAATCTTTTTTAAGTAGGGATCATTATACAAAACAATCATTTCATCCTCTAATTCATCACCTGAGATACTGTGCTTAAAACGTAAATGGGAGTTTTTATTTACTACTAATAAAGTTTCACCTTTGACTAATGGTTCCCATGTTAAAAATTCTTCTTCTTTTTCAGCTTTAAAAGACACAAATCCTAAATCGGCATGGCCGTTTTGAACGTAATTTAGGACCAATCTAGAATCACCTTCAACTAACTGGATGTTCACATGAGGAAAGTCTTTCCTAAATTTTATTGTAGTATCAATTATCTGTGAGATCATCCCTGGGATAGTAGCAATAATAATATTTTCTTGATTCTCACTTTGGAATAATGATATTTCATTCTTCATTTTATTAATCGTTTTCAAAACAGTAAGCGCATGTTGAATAACGATTTTCCCTTCAATAGTTGAATTGGTTCCTTTCCTTGAACGGGTAAAGAGTGTAACACCCAATTCATTCTCTAATTGTGCAATTGATTGGCTTATTGTTGGTACGGTCATACGGTTTTTTTTTGCTGCTTCAGTGAAAGAGCCTAACTCTCCTACATCAATTAAATATTGAAGCTGAATGATATTCATGTAAGACACATCCTTAAAATAAATTTAACTAAAAATAAATTTAATTAAATTTATTTTATCATAATTAAAAACTATAATACAGTTGTGGAACAAGCCATTCATATCGCTTTGTTACAAGATGTTTTATAAAGAAAATTTTTAATGAAAGATAGCTTATAAAATAATAAAAGCTCAAGATTATCATCATGAGGGAGTGTAAAACGAATGAATATCAACAATGTGCCAAAACATTTGACTACACCATTGACTTCACCAGCATATCCAATGCCGCCATATAAATTTGTGAATCGGGAATATTTAAATATTATTTATAGAACTGACATGACAGCTTTACGTAAAGTTGTACCTGAACCTTTAGAAATTACGGAACCTTTCGTTAAGTTTGAGGTGATGAAGATGCCTGATGTTTCTGGACTTGGTTCTTATACTGAAGCAGGACAGGTTATACCAGTAAGCTTTAATGGAGAAGAGGGTGATTATATACATTCCATGTATGTTGACAACTTCCCAGCGATTGCAAGTGGACGTGAACTGTCCGCTTATCCAAAAAAATTAGGTAATCCAGAGTTGCTTATAGACTCGGATACTTTAGTTGGGACACTTGATTATGGTTCATTACGTGTTGCAACTGCAACAATGGGCTATAAACATATTCCATTAGATCATAAAGAAGCTCTAAAAGAAATATCCCGCCCAAATTTTATGGTTAAGATAGCAACGGGATATGAAGGACAATTAAAGGTTTGTGATTTGGTTCGTACTCAAATTACAGATATCACAATAAAGGAAGCTTGGATGGGACCTGCACGATTGCAACTATTTGAGCATGCACTTGCACCGCTCGCAGATTTACCAGTCCTTGAGGTTGTTTCAGCTACACATATTTTGACTGATTTAACTTTAAATGCTGTACAGCCAGTTTATAATTTTCTGAATACGAAATAAAGAAAGGTGTGTTTAAGATGAGAGTTGCAGTTTTAGGAGCAGGTTCTTTAGGTACTATTATCGGGGCATTTATTGCAAAGGGCGGAGAAAACGTCGAATTAATTGACGTAAATCAGGCTCATGTCGACGCATTAAACAAATTTGGAGCGAAAATTGTAGGCACAACAGAATGTACTATACCAGTAAAAGCAGTTACACCAAAACAAATGTCAGGGACATATGATTTAGTCTTATTGCTTACGAAACAACTTTATAATCAATCCGTTATAAGCGAATTACTTCCTTTCCTAAATAAAACAAGCGTTGTGTGCTCGTTACAAAACGGAATTCCTGAGGGAAACATTGTTTCATTGGTTGGTAAAGAGCGAGTAGTGGGTGGCTCAGTTGAATTTGGCGCAACGTGGGTAGAACCAGGAGTTTCAAAACTTACTACAAACTTTGATACATTTAAGGAGCAGGCATTTGCAATCGGTGAACTTGATGGTTCAATGACTGAAAGAATTCAAAATATAAAATCTGTATTAGATCACGTAGGTGGCACAGTTATATCAGATAACCTTGTTGGAATAAAGTGGTCAAAATTAATGGTCAACGTAGCTCTTAGTGGTATGTCAGCTGCGCTTGGGGGTACGTACGGTGATGTACTCGATAATGAGTTTGGTGTTAAGAGTGCTGTGTATTTAGCGGATGAAACTATTAAGGTAGGTCACTCAAAAGGTATAAAATTTGCTCGTATGGGGGGCTTTGATATTTCATCTTTAGAAATAAAAAATGGATCTGATATTGTAGATAGAATGAATGTTTTTAGAACGATATTTAAACCACAAGCACTATTAAAAGCAAGTATGTTACAAGACCTTGAAAAGCAAAGAAAAACAGAAATAGACTATATTAATGGAATCGTTCCTAACCAAGCGAAGCATTCAAGGATTTTAACACCATACAATAATTTAGTAGTAAAACTTGTGAAACAAGCAGAAGAAACGAAGAATATTCCGAATTTTTGTTCGAATATTCAATCATTTAAACAGTTAATTGAAAATAATAATTAAAATTTTGTCATAAAAAGAAACTTATGCAAACAATAACCGATTCCCTATACGGTAGTTATGGAATCGGTTATTAGTTATTTTCATTTTGGGGAACAATTAATTTCTTAAGTTGATGGGCATGGGGTACAGCCGAGATACGTGTAATTTTGAGTATTAGTCTTACTTTTATTTCCAAACGAAACCTATGGAACTTATAAAATTTCGTTTGATTGATTTCAAACTTTTTTAGTTGATAGACGTGAGACTACTATTTTAGCAATCTGACAAAAAATGTCGAAAAATAGCTAATATTGTCTAATTTTGATTGCTATACGACCTGTTCGATGTTAAGTTCTTAGTATAAGAAAAAAGGAAATGGGTTCGTTCCATTCCCATATCCTACCTTTCGTAATTACTCAATATGAACACGGATGGAGATTTCTTTCTTCGGGTATGTTTTTTATTTATAAACCTAAAGGAAAGTTTACGAGCACTTATTTCTTAATTTTCAAAAAACTAAACCGACAAGAAATCGAAATCAATTACATTCATTTAGCGAAAGGACTTTAATGGAACGAATTGAAAAGAAGAGGATGATTTATATGCAGAAAAGGAATAATTTTATGTTCCAAAAACCGATGAAAGTACTTGCGACATCTGCTATTTTAGCAACTACACTATTTACACCTACTTTAACAAATAGCTTGACAGTTCAAGCTGAAACGGTTGCCGCACAAACTGAAAATCAATATGAACAGAGGGAATTCGAACTTTCAGGTACGGGAAGTTTTGGAGGTGAAGCAAAAAGAGAACGAAGAAATCAGCAAAAAAGCTATATGCCAACAGGAATCTATGTAAAGCCGAATGAACAAGTTACAATTGAAGTATCAGGAACGCAAAAGATTAGAGCGATTATTGGGACGCATCAATATGATAAACAATGGGGAAAAGAAGTTGATCTTTCTCCTGGCACTAATACCATCTCCTCTCCAAACGGTGGTTTATTAGGAGTTGATAACCCTCAAGATACAGGAACAGTTAAGGTGAAAGTAACACAAGGCGGAAGCCCTGTTCCATTCTTTGAACTAGGGAAGCATACGAAAGAAGACTGGATTGCGATGATGAACAAGTATCCAGATGCACATGCGGTACAATTGAAATCAGAAAAAGCAGTACTTACTGTTACACAGGATAGTGCCAATAAATATATTGTGGATCAAGATCCTGTTCCTCTATTAAAAAAATATGATGAAATGATTCGAGCGCAAGATAAGATATCAGGGTTATCTGAAAAAGACCCGAATCCTTTACATCGTTCGACACGTCGCATTTGGGCTTTTGTAGAAAATCCTAACAAACCAGATTGGGGCATGTATGCAGGTTGGGATGGAGCCGTATTTACTACTGCCGGTAACGCAATCGAAAGTGCTTTAAATGTAAATAAATTTAGTTGGGGACAAATGCACGAAGCCGGACACACAAGAGAAATAAATCCTTTGACGTGGACTGACCTTCACGGTATGGTTGACGTAACTACTAATATATATTCTTTAGCTGCACAAAAGCAATTATTCCCGAATCAACCAACGCGCTTAGAAAAAGAGGGGTATTACGATAAAGCCTTTGCATACTTAAAACAAACAGATAAAGAATATAAAAATATTGATGACTTGTTTGTGAAACTTGTTATGCTTTGGCAACTTAATCTAGCATACGGTGAAGATTTTTATCCGAACCTTCACAAACTATATCGAGAGTTACCAGAAGAACAACTTCCAAAAACGGATGAAGAGAAAAGGCAAGCATTTATTTATAATACATCAAAAGTAGCGAAACAAAATTTACTTCCATTTTTTGATCAATGGGGGCTGAAAGCATCACAAGAAACGAGACAAAAAGTAGAAGCTTTAAATAATCCAACATTAATTGCCCCTATATGGGAAGCGACGGATGCTAAACCTGTTAAACCACTAGCTGTATTGTCTAAAAAAATAATGAATGCAAGTGCAAACAGCGAGGAATCATGGCATGATCCAGCTAGTAATGCAATTGATGACAATCCAAACACAATTTGGCATAGTAAATGGAGTACAAAAAATCAATATCCATACAACTTAACGTTAGATCTCAGTGAAACGAAAACGATTAATCAAGTAGCGTGTCTCCCGCGTCAAGATGGTTCGAATAATGGCCGTATTTTAAACTATAATATTTATACAAGCATGAATGGTAGTAACTATCAAAAAGTAACTTCTGGAACATGGGAAAGTAATGGAGGGAAAGAAGTTGCAACATTCGAATCTGTTTCCGCTAAATATGTAAAAGTGGAAGTAACGAACGGAAAGAATGGATATGCCTCTATAGCAGAAGTAGATGTTCTAACTGATTCTTCACCCGTTAAACCATAAGTATTACCAAGACAAACAATGTGTAACTTTTAAATAAGGTTTGATAAAAAAGCTTGCTTGATTACTAATCACAAGCTTTTTTTGTTTCTTACGAACCGTTTTGAAAAAAGTTTACATCATAGGTAAGCCACTCCTAATTCTCCCATAACTGTAGATTTGAAAAAGTCGTACCGTTTTGAAAAAAGATGTACCATTTAAAAGAAAGTTATACCGTTGGCAAAAAAATACACCGCTTTATTCTTTTTCAAAATTAAAGGATTCTATGTGAGTTTTAATCAAACTTTATTTCAAAACTACAGTTGATTACATAAAAAATAAAAAAGCTAACTTAAACTCATTAAAAGATACATGGTTGGATTTATCTGAAGAACATCCATATAGTCATTTCTTGATGACAGTAATGGGTGAAGTAAATCAATTGGAGCGTGATTTAATTCGCATGCGTCAGCGTGAAGGAATTGATCTTGCAAAAAAGGAAGGGAAGTACTAAGGACGAGTTAAAAAATATCATGAAAAGCATGCTGGAATGAATTATGTACTTAAGCTTTATGAAGAAGGGAATATGACAGTGAAACAGATTTGTGAAATTACCAATGTTTCAAGATCAGCTTTATATAGGAAACTACAAGACAGCGTATAAGAAAAAACACCCGCCGAAATTGGAGAATTTTTCAGATGTAGTGGGTTATTCTTTGAATCGTTTCTGTACTCCTTTAATTCACGAAAATAATGTCGAATTTATGCGAATTTTGTTGTTTTATGTTATTTTTAGTGATAAAATCTTAATTATAGAGAGAGTGGACACAAACCCCTTTGGGTTTAATTTTCCGAAAATTTAGAATTATTATTTTTTTGTGTTTGTACACTTTCCATCTCTACTCTTTCGTTTTTCTACCCTACGGAAAAAAACGAATTATTATGATTCAAGTCGTTTTTTTTCGTGAAAGTTCTATTTATCATTTTAGATGTAACACGATGAACCGTAACGATAATAACTAGTGGTAAAAAACTATAGAAGAATTTTTTCCTTAATTAAGGATTACCACATTATTAAATGAAATTTGATTTAATAAGTTTCAAAATATATAAATATATTTTGAATTTTGTTATGATTCCATCCGATAATGAAATTCGATAAAGGCAAAATTAGTGAAAGCTAATGGCGCAAAGCTATAGGGACTAAGGTGCATTGCACTATGTCAGCCAGTTGCCGAAAGGTTAGGAAACTACCAAATTTTATTCATGTTGGCTGTTTAATTCCTCATGCCTTTAGGTGTGGGGAATTATTTTATATAAAGGAAGATAATGCAGCAGTCAAAGGTCAAAAACAAAACAAGGGGGACTTATTTTGAAAAAGATTTCATCTTTATTATTAACTATGCCAATTATTTTAGGGAGTGTTGCTACGATTCCGTATACAAAAGTTTCAGCTGCAACGGTGCCATCCAATCAAGAAACATTCAATCTAGAAACATTGAACCAAAAGACAGATCAGGCAATTGCAAATGGTAATTTTGAGGGTCATTTGAGTTATCTCACAGTGTATCTGAATGTGAAAATTGGAAATATCACTGAAGCGGGTTTACAAAATAAGCTTGCAGACCCAGGATTTGCAGCAGCTTTGGCTCAGTGGCAATTGATCTCACAAACAGGTGCTGCAGCAATGAATACATTCGCTAAAAAAGATGCTGAGCATCAGAAATTTCTTAGCTGGACTATGAAAAATACAGATGTGATGAATACATACCTTGAAGGTGGCAGCCCCACAGGAAACAATCCTGTAAATGCACTTGAGATATGGAATACAATATGGAATGCGGATGCAGATTCTCACCAAGGGTTGTATTTAAAATTAGCTATAGCTACATCGTTAGCTCATGCTGAACCTATAAAATATTGGACAAACAATAAACCTATTAATCCGTTAACGAGGTATCAACATTATAAATCAGCAGATCAAAATAATGAGTTACTTCCTTGCTTTAGAACATATGATGTTTGGCATTTAAGATTAGTAGTGAATACTTGGTCACCTGAAGAAGATTTAACTTGGGCAAGAAATATGATTAATACGGAACATCCAGATCTTAAAAGCCAAGATAAGATAGGGAAAAGTGCATATTTAATTAAATATGAAGAACATAACAAAGATGGAGTTAGCATTCACGCTGGAAATGATGCATTCTACGGTTTAGGTTGGAATCTTTCCTCCATTTACAGATTTGGCGGGGTATGCGGTAATATTTCGAAGTTTGGTACGCAAGTAAGTCAAGCCTTTGGTGTGGCAGCGATGCCTGTTGGACAACCTGGACATTGCGCACTCATATGGAATGACAACCCATCTTCTTGGCATTTAGGAAATGATATATCCGGATGGGGTGAATCAAATCGTCATGATGTCACTGTTATTCCTTGGTCAGATAATAGCCCGAAAAATCAAGTACCGTACATGTTACTATTTGAAGATGCTGCACGTGATTCAGTAAAACTAGATCAATCAGAGCGATTACGCTGGTTAGCGAAAGCGATATCTTCACCAGCTAAGAAAAGTGCAATTTACAAAACAGCTACTAAAATGCTACCAATTAATGTTTTAGTATGGAAAGATTACGTTTCTTTCATGTTACAAAATCCAAATGTAACAGATGCTGAGTGGCAAGAATTAAATAACAGTATAGTTACTGCTTTTGCTAATGAACCGAGACCGATGATGGATCTTCTTACTCAAATAAAAAGCCGTGTTCTGAATACAGATGATAGAGCAAAGCTTCAGCAATATACTTTAAATATATTAAATGCATTCTCCACAATAACAAATGTCAATCAAAAACAAGTAGCTAATAATATAAAATCCCAAATGCCAAGTTTAGGGTTGCACCTTGCTACTTTTAGTTTTGATGGAGCAAATGCAGGGAAATTAATGGGAATTAAGACCGATACGGAATACAGTATTGATGGGGGAAAAACGTATAAAGCTGCTACAAGCAATGATATGCTTCTTAGCAATGAAGAAATCTCAGCAATCAATTCAACAGATGGTATTTTAACAAGAGTGATTGGAACAGAGCAGCCTTTATTAATTCCAGTTGGAAAAGCTGGTAAAGTTAATGTTTATGCAAATGATGATGAGAACTCAGTTTTTGGTCTAGACGGTACGATGGAATTCAGCATCGATCAAGGTTCACATTGGACAAAATATAATCCAGCTGCTCCTAATTTACCGAATTTAACAGGAAATGTTACGTTAACAGTTAGAAAATTTGCTACTGGTTTAAATCCAGCAGGCGATGCTGTTAACTTAAAGTTTACTGATACTTCTGTAGCAGGATTAATACCGCGCCAAAACTTATCAATTGCAGGTATCTCAAGTCAGCAAGATTCAGATGGTAATGCTGCTACAAATACAATTGATGGAAACCCTGCAACAATGTGGCATACGTTTTGGAATGGAAGCGATAAGGCTCCATACATCACGCTAAAGCTTAATGAAGTTACTAATATATCACAATTAGCTTATGTTCCAAGACAAGGTGGCAATCCTAATGGTAACATAACTAGTTATAATATATACACAAGTATGGATGGAGTTAACTTTACAAAAGTTGCAACTGGAACGTGGGAAGATAATAATCTTACAAAGAATGCAAGTTTCAGTAAAGTAAATGCTCAGTATATAAAGCTTGAAGTTGTATCAGGACACGGTGGATTTGCTTCAGCTTCAGAAATAAAGTTATATAAAAACTAATTGAAAGATGAATGGGGACTGTAGCAAAAGTATTTTATATGTTTGCTACAGTCTTTTTTTTATGTGCTCAAAACAATGATTTATTAACTTTTTTAATTTTACTTACAAAAAGACTAATTATACCGATAGCTAAAAATGAATAACCCATTGGTAGTAAATAGAATGGTTCCACAAGAGTACCATCCGATGCAACTTTAGATCCGATAGTATTATAACTAACTACACATCCTATACTTAGGATAAATGGTATTAAAGTTAAAATATATTTTTTCATTTTAAAACCTCCGTATGTAAGGATTGTTTGATACAAAATAAGTGATTTATAGGTTAGTAATGGAGCTACTCCTTTATAAATTATTTAATTATAAAGGATAAAATACCAGCAATTATGCATGTAATTCCGCCTAATAACTGTCCTATTCCAGTGAGTTTGTCTAAAAATGATTCATATGTTTTCGTACTATATATACCCCATAATACTAAGACTACTCCAAAAAGTATAAATGCTAGTTTTACAATCATCGTATGGTTACCTCTGTATAATATATTTTTTATGTATTTCTTATATTTTTATTATCACATTGAAATAATAGTTAAACTATCTAATATCCTTACATAAAGGTGACAGTTTTGTAAGACTTTATAAGTAAAAATAGGGTATCACCACATCGCCATCAAGCTAAGATTTTGAAGTACCCCCTAAATTAAAAAAAATTCTCTCCAGGTCTCTATATGTAAAAAAACTTTGCTACAGAACCTTTTTTCCTTTGTATACATTTTCCCAATCGATTTGGGTTAAGTTATTTCTAGAGGGAATGTAGCAATTTCAATGAGTATATTTTTGTATTACACTTATCGGATTTTTGAATATGAATTTTTGAAATGTATTATATAGTTTATTTCTGAAGGGAAGGGGATTATCAATTGAAACAACATGAAAAAATCCCTAGTTATCCTATGAAATCTTTGAAAGACCTTATTCAATTGTTAAAGAAATCTAAAGATTTCAATGAATTTAAAATCCATTCAGATAAATCACCTATAGTGGTCTCATATTTTCGGACATTAATTGATGTAAATATGTTACAAGAAGATGTTTTACCGTACATAAAAGAAAAACCTTTCGATTCACTACAAGATATTCAAGCTGTTTTACCAATCGGAATTTCAAAAATAACAAAACAAATAGCAGACATCCAGAATGATATTTTAAACGGGTATATACTAATTCAAATGGATAGAGATGTGTCAAGCGGATTGTTAATCAATATATCCAAAAAAGAGGGCAGGGATATTACAACAGCCGAAATTGAATATAATATTGTAGGCCCACAAATCGCATTTGTTGAAGATTTAGATACAAATTTGAATTTGCTGCGCAGAAAGCTTCCAACACCGTTTCTTCAAGTAGAAGAATTGAGAGTAGGAGATTTATCTAATACCTCTGTGGCCGTTGTATTTATTGAAGGAATCGCAAACAATCAAAATGTACAGGAAATCATAAAACGGGTAAGTAATATTAAAACAGACCACATTCTTGATAGTACTTATTTAACCCAACTGCTTGTTGATAATCCAAGTTCTATTTTTCCACACTTCCTTAATACAGAACGTCCAGATCGTGTAGCTGCTGTTTTGGCTGAAGGAAAGATTGCACTATTTGTAGATGGCTCACCTTTTGCTATTACACTCCCTACGACATTGATTGAATTTTTTACTTCAACAGAAGACTATACGATGCCTTGGGTTTTAGCTTCTTTCTTTCGGTTGTTAAGAATTTTTGCTTTTATATTTTCCGTTTTAACTACGCCCTTATATGTTGCGATATTAACATATCATTACGAGCTTATTCCGAAAGAACTTCTTGAAACATTGGTGATTTCTAGAAGTAAGATACCTTTCCCTCCGGTAATCGAAGCATTTTTTTTAGAAATAACTATTGAATTACTGAGAGAAGCAGGGACACGCTTACCAACTAAAGTGGGATTAACCGTAGGTATAGTAGGTGGTATTGTAATTGGACAAGCATCAGTAGAAGCCAGTCTCACAAGTACCGTGCTTATCATTATTGTTGCTCTTTCAGCACTAACATCATTTACAACTCCAATTTATAAAATTGGTATTACAATTCGAGTAATCCGCTTTCCCTTTATAGTAGCAGCACAACTACTAGGGTTACTAGGGATTGTTATAGCAAGCTCTTTTCTTCTAACGCATTTATTACGTACAAAATCGTTACAACGTCCTTATTTATTCCCGTTTTATCCAACAAGACTGACAGATTGGAAAGACAGTATTATTCGTATGCCAATCTCATCAATGTTTCAGCGACCTTTGTTTTCAAGAACCAAACAGCGCATTCGGTTTAATCCTGAAAACGAAAAGAAAAATAAAATTTCATCACGAAATGACTTTGATGATTGAACAAAACATGGAGGAGCGTCATGAAAAACATTCCAATTGAGTATAAAGTCTCCCCATTTGTTGTGTTTTTTTTAATTTGTACTATGCAAATGGGAGTCGGCATGCTCGGTTTCGAAAGAATTAGTGCAAAGTTAGTAGGAAACGATGCATGGATTAGTACTCTGTTTTTTGGCTTGTCTGTTAACGTCATAATTTGGATTATATATCAAATTTTGAATCGAGGTAATAGTGACATCATCACAATCCAAAAGAATGTCTTTGGAAAATGGATTGGTGGAGTATTCAACCTCATTTTTTTAGTATATCTGTTAATGTTGGGTGCAACAACATTACACACCTATATTGAGGTAGTACATGTTTGGATGTTTCCTTCTATGTCAACGTGGTTTCTTTCAGGGGTTTTTTTGATTTTATGTTACTACATTGTAACAGGAGGATTCCGTGTAGTTGCAGGTATTGGTTTCTTTGGAATTGTCATTCCAAGTATACTGTTTTTTACATTTTTCTATCCTTTGCAATATGCAGATTTTCGAAATCTATTTCCAATGTGGCAGCATTCAGTTCAAGAAATTATTAAGGGAATGAAAGGAACTATGTTCAGCTATCTAGGATTTGAAATGTTATTGATGTATTATCCCTTTATTAAAAATGCGCGAACCTCTCAGAGATATGCGCACTACGGGAATTTAGTAACCACTGTCACATACACGTACCTTATGATTTTATCACTCACATTTTTTAGTGAAAAACAACTTTCCAGTGCTATATGGGCATATTTGAGTATGACCAAAATCATCCAACTTCCTTTTATAGAGCGATTTGAGTACATTATAATCTCTGTCTGGGCATTTTTTATATTACCAAATATATCCATGACATTATGGGGAGTAAGCCGTGGCATAAAAGAGACATTGAGGATAAAACAAAAATATGTTTTGCCGTTTCTTATCCTATTTATCTTCATTTTAACATTTTTCTTAAATAATCGTAATCAAATAAATGTATTAAACACTTGGGTAGGCCAAGCTGGCTTTATTTACATATATATGTACCTTCCTATATTGTGGATTATCCAAACCATTCAAATAAAATTAAGGAGATAAAGATGAAACAGTGGTTATTTTTTCTCATATTAAGTGTCCTCTTAGCAGGGTGTGCTAAAACCAAAATTGTAGATGACATAGGTTTAGTTCAAGTCGTTGCATATGATATAGAGGATGAGAATAAACTACAGGGAACATTTGCGGTTTCGGCATATAAAGATAGTGGAGAAGGCCAAACAAAAATTTATTCAGCGTCAGGGAAAACTAGTAAAGAAGTACTTGCAAGAGCATCTGAAAAATCCTCTGGTCCTCTAGAATTAGGTCAATTACGCATGATTATATTTGATAAAAAATTAGCTAAAAAGGGGATGAAAGAAATTTTAGAAACCGCAAACAGAATTCCAAATATAGGGAATTCTGTTTATTTAGCGATTACAAATGAAAAAGGAGAATCACTTTTAAAAGGAACTTACTCTAAAGAAAAAGGAGTTTCTACCTATTTATCTTCCTTAATTGAGCAAAATATTAAGAATGGAGTACAGCCAAAAACAAATCTTTATTTATTTTTAAATCAACTTTATGATGATGCGAGAGATTCATATTTGCCTCTAATTTCCAAAAAAGAAAATTCACTAGAGGTAAATGGTGTGGTTTTATTCAAAAGGTATAGGATGGTTGATACGCTCTCATCTAAAGATTTGTTTATATTCAAGGTGTTGACCGATAAATTTCAACATGGAACGTACCAATTCCACCTTCCTGGTTTTTCTGATAATTATGCCACAATAGAAAATATTAGAGCAGGAACAAAATATAAAATGAAGGGAAATAGCTGGAATCCATTCATAGATGCACATATTCAAGTGACAGGTGAAATTCAAGAAATTACAAAAACAAAAAGCTTGGATAATGCCAAAGAAATACGAAAGCTGGAAAAAATAATGGAAAATGAAATAGAACAAAAGGCAACTAAATTAATAAAAAGATTTATCAATAAGGGTACAGATCCTATAGGTCTTAGAAAATTTGGTAGGACTCAAACAAGAAAGTGGAACGATAAAGAGTGGGAAAACTCCTATAAGCATTTACGTTTTCATGTAACTGCGGATGTGAAAATTACCCAATCTGGTGTGACGGAATAAAAAAGTCAATCAGATAAGGTATGAAAGCTGTTAATAAATGAAACCAGGTGTTATGGGATGAACAGAGGAAAGCATCTTATGAAAAGGTGAAATACTTGGGTTCTGTTGCAAAGTTTTCTAAACCACGTTACATTTTAGAAAATATGAGTAAGAGCACGATAAGATGAGATATTTTAAAGGAAAACAGTTTAAGAAAGATATCATTTTAATTTCCGTTGGCTATTATTGTCGTTTTTCTTTAAGCTATCGAGATATATCTGAAATCTAGAGAAATCGTGGAATATCAGTTCATCCAACTACTATCATGCGTTGGGTTCATGAATATGGAAACCGGATCTATCAGATTTGGAAGAAGAAAAACAAAAATGTACCATTAGCGTGGAAATTAGATGAGACCTATATAAAGGTGAAAGGAAAATGGTGTTATTTATATCGTGCCATTGAATCTGAAGGAAACACGATTGACTTTTATTTGAGTAAATCTAGAAATCATAAGGCTGCAAAGCGATTCTTCAAGAAAGCTTTGCGGTCTTTTCATGTCTCAAAACCTTGTATCATCATGGTTGATAAGAACCCTGCTTATCCAATCGCTATCGAACAGTTGAAGAAAGAAAAAAGGGTACCAATAGGCATCCAAATCCGAAGGATAAAATATTTAAATAACATAGTAGAACAAGATCATCGTTTTATTAAAAAACGTATACACTCTATGTTGGGATTTAAATCATACAAAACATCAGCCTCTATATTGAGTGGTGTAGAAGCAATGCATATGGTCAAAAAAGAACAAATTGATTTACGGGATTAGTCTGTCTAAAATCAGAATTTTTTCATCAACCAGCTGTTTGGATTAACTACTTAACGGGTGATTCCATTAGGAATCCTTAATTCTTTTTTATTTAACATCTTTTTGCACCAGAACTAAACTTTATTACATATTAATCATAATAAAAGAATTATGTATCTAAGGATTATTGTTTTTATTTCACCAAGTAAAGTAATATTTTATCGGAATATTCTCACTTTTATTAAATTTACATGGGTTATAATGTAAATTAGGTGCTGCAGTTACCCAAAGATCTATAAAGATGGAGGTTATATGAATGGTTTCAAAAAACGAGCTAAATCTCAAGCTATTATTAGAAACACAATTATCTTCTCCTATATTTAAACAGGAAGCATATGATATTTATGAAGAATTACGCGCATTTCATCCTGTTTACCCTTTATCTTCGGGGGAACAGAGTCAAAGTTGGCTTATTACGAGATATGAGGATGCAATCTCTTTATTAAAAGATGCAAAATTAATGAAAAATATTGAAAACGTATTCAGTAACAAAGAAGAAGTAGACGTTCCTTTCTCATTAGAGAATAGAGAACTCTTAAGAAATCATATGCTGAATTCAGATCCCCCTGATCATAGCCGTCTACGATCACTTGCTCAAAAGGCATTTACTCCTCAGATGATTTTACAACTTGAAGGCCGAATTCAACATATTGCTGATACTTTATTAAGTAAAGTGGAACATAATCAATCTATAAACCTTGTAAGTGATTATGCTTTCCCCTTACCAATTATGGTAATTAGTGAAATGTTAGGTATTCCTCTTGAAGATCAACATAAATTTAGAGTTTGGTCACAAGCAATTATTGATACTCCACATACGTTAGAAGACATGCAAAAAAACAATCAAAAATTAGGGGAATTTGCCGAATATATACAGCATTTAGTTCATAAAAAAAGAACAAATCCCGCTGATGATTTAATAAGTGCACTCATAAAGGCAGAAAGTGAAGAAACGAAATTAAATTCATCAGAATTATATTCAACAATTACGTTGCTTATCGTTGCCGGACATGAAACAACTGTAAATTTAATTACAAATATGACTTTAGCATTGCTGGAACACCCAATTCAATTACAAAAACTACGTCAAAGCCCTGATTTAATCAATTTAGCAATAGAAGAGGCATTACGATTTTATAGCCCTGTTGAGTTAACTACTTTACGTTGGACAGCAGAACCATTCACATTGCACGGTCAAAATATTCAACCAAAAGATAGGGTTATTATTTCATTAGCATCTGCTAATCGCGATAAAATAATGTTCCCGAATGCTGATGTATTTGATATTACAAGAAAAAACAATCGTCACATCGCTTTCGGTCATGGTAGTCACTTTTGTCTTGGTGCACCACTCGCTCGTTTAGAAGCAAAAATTGCAATTTCTACATTATTACTCCGTATGCCAACTATGCAACTACAAGGCGATAAAGAGCAAGTGAGATGGAAAGAAAACTACTTAATGAGGTCATTAGAAGAATTGCCTCTGAAGTTTTAACTAATATAGCTATCAATAAAAAGGGAGTTTCTTTTCAAAAAGAAGACTCCCTCTTCATGAATGTTTTAATGCTATTGGAATTTTAATAGCGGAAAGAGATTTTTTATTTTACTGGATTTCCATTTTTCTGTTGAATAGATAGAGTGAAGAGGAGAATTAAAGGGAACTTTAAATTGAAGGGGGGAAAACAGTATACCATCACTTTAATCTATTTTCTGAAACCAATGTAGATATGGAAAAAGTAGGACGTGAGCTGGAAGATTTAATTACTAGCAGTAATTTCATGAAAGAAGAATGGTTTGAAAATATAACTGTTACTACTACGTAAAATGTAGCATTCTTACAGCCAGATATATACTTATATTGGTTCTGTTGCAAAATTTATTAAAGAATAGGGTAATCCAGCAAAAGGCTCTATATTTTACGCGATTGTTACTAAATTTCGTAATTCATCATACGTCGAAAAACCGAAATCTGGGTTCAGATTTCGGTTTTGTTTATATAAAGCGTGAACGGTTTCAATGCCTTTCAAGGTTCGTGAAGCATGACGAAGGTTTTGAAATCCTGCGGATTTGGCAAAACGTCTCGTGACATGCCTATGGTCCTGTTCGATAAGGTTGTTCAAATGTTTCACTGTACAATGAGTTGTATTTAAATAAAAACCTTGCTTTTGTAATTTATTCAATGCGCAAAGTAATGCCTGCGCTTTGTCTGTTGTGAGAACTGTTGGTTCTCCAAACGTTTTCACCAGTCTTTTCATAAAGGCATAGGCAGCCTGATAATCCCGTTTTTTACGAAGGTGAATATCCAATGTGTGCCCATCTGTATCTATTGCACGATATAAATAACACCATTTCCCTTTGACTTTTATATAGGTTTCATCTAGCTTCCAAGATAATTGGACGTTTTTATTTTTATTTTTCCAAATTTGATAGATCAGGTTTCCGTATTCATGAACCCAGCGCATGATGGTTGTTGGGTGAACTGAAATTCCACGTTCTATTAAAATTTCAGAGACATCACGATAGCTTAAAGAAAAACGACAGTAGTAGCCTACGGCTACCAAAATAATATCTTTCTTGAACTGTTTCCCTTTAAAATATCGCATTTGTGATTCTCCTTACTCTTTTTTCTAGAGTGTAGTCTCATTTAGAAAACTTTGCAACAGAACCATTTAAAACATGGAAATCTCTTTTTGGTATCAATCGTTGTCACAATATTAAGCGGGAGAGTCTAGAATGTCATCTTTATGGACAATTAATCGCTATTTTTCTTTGTTCTTCCACTATGTTCAAAATGAGACAACTGTTACTACAGAAAAAGCAAAAAGAATTAAGTGAATATAAAGCTATTTACATGATTCAAGATCATCTGTATTTAGCGTACGAAGCTCTACAAAAAGGTAACCAAGAAATAACAAAAGTTTTTCTCTATCTTTTTAATCTTTTACAAAAAAACGGACAGAAATCTCACAGGTATGAGAAGAAGACAGTCTTTGATATTCTGGGCATTGTATATGAGTATAGTGGTTTGAGAAGACAAAATAAAGCTGCATAGTTTTTTAAAATAATGCCTATCTAGGTTTATTTGGCATGCACATTTTTAAGATGTACCACTGCTTTAAGAGTATTTTAGTCCTGATGAACGAAATCTCATTTTGTTGCTGTTCTTAAGCTGATGGGCATGACTTCTTTCCCCTACTTTTTTCTTGTTATATAAAAACTATATAGTAAACATGAAATTGAAAAAGTTAGATGGAACATCCTTTTAGAGGCTGAATTTCCCTTCAACTAATTCCTACATAATATAAGTAAAAAAGAGATAAGAACACTATTATTAGTGCAGTATCTCTTTTCGAATATGTATTGCATATCCTATTTGACACTCCCACCCCTAAAGGGGCCAGCTGACTAACGTCAGTGGGATTCTCGCTACCAAAGGCGAAGTCCATTTCTGGTATCGCTGACGTGCAAGATTGCGGTGTGCCATCACCACTCCCACAACAGACCATATAGGTTCGTGGGCTACGGTACTGTGACCATACCGTACAGATTGTTGGTTCTCAAATATTTTTACGTCTTTTGCATGACGACTTAATACATTTTACGGAGTAGAAGAATTTGCTACCCCAACCTCATATGTATTCTGTTTTCAGAGAACAGTCGTTTTAGAGTCTTTTGCATGACTATGAATAAAATATACCATGTTTTGCTACGCAAAAACGATACTTTCATCCCACGTCTAAAGACGGACTAAAGTCCTGCGTGGGCTTTCCCGTATCGTAAATTCTGTAAAATTACCACATATTTTACTGGGACTTACAGATTGCTCTTCAACAAAAATTATACCTCATTTTTTGTGAAAATAGACTCCATCTTTTCGGCGTACAACGAATTACAGAATTTATTAACGTTTTCATAAAATTGGACCTCAATTTTCTCATATCTTTATGTGTTACAAAACTTTGCAACAGAACCTCATTTTTCGCTTTACTGATTTCAAACTTTTTTAGTTGATAGATGTGAGACTACTATTTTAGTAAGGTGACAAAAAATGTCGAAAAATAGCTGAAATTGTCTAATTTCGATTGCTATACGACCTGTTCGATGTTAAGTTCGTAGTAATAAGAAAAAAAGGAAATGGGTTCGTTCCATTCCCATATCCTACCTTTCATAATTATTTAGTATGAACACGGATGGAGATTTCTTTCTTCGGGTATGTTTTATATTTATCAAACTATAGGAAGATTTACGAGCACTTATTTCTTAATTTTCAAAAAATTAAACCGACAGGAAATCGAAGTCAATTACATTCATTCAGCGAAAGGACTTTAATGGAACGAATTGAAAAGGAAAGGATGATTTATATGCAGAAAAGGAATAACTTTATGTTCCAAAAACCGATGAAAGTACTTGCGACATCTGCTATTTTGACAACTACATTATTTTCACCTATCATGACAAATGGCTTGACTGTTCATGCTGAAACAATTGCTGCACAGACTACAAACCAATATGAACAGAGGGAGTTTGAACTTCCGGGTACAGGAAGTTTTAGTAGTGAAGCAAAAAGAGAAAGAAGAAGTGAGCAAAAAACATATATGCCAACAGGAATCTATGTAAAACCGAATGAACAAATTACGATTGAAGTATCGGGAACGCAAAAGGTTAGAGCGATTATTGGGACGCATCAATATGATAAACAATGGGGAAAAGAAGTTAATCTTTCTCCTGGTTCTAATACCATCTCCTCTCCAAACGGTGGTTTATTAGGATTTGATAACTCTCAAGATACAGGAACAGTTAAGGTGAAAGTAACACAAGGCGGAAGCCCTGTTCCATTCTTTGAACTAGGGAAGCATACGAAAGAAGACTGGATTACGATGATGAAAATGTATCCAGATGCACATGCGGTACAATTGAAATCGGAAAAAGCAGTACTTACTGTTACTCGTGATAGTGCCCAGAAATATATTGTGGATCAAGATCCTGTTCCTCTACTAGAAAAATATGATGAAATGATTCGAGCACAAGATAAGATATCAGGGTTATCTGAAACAGACCCGAATCCTTTACATCGTTCGACTCGCCGCATTTGGGCTTTTGTAGAAAATCCTAACAAACCAGATTGGGGCATGTATGCCTCTCTTGATGGAGCCGTATTTACTACTGCTGGTAACGCAATCGAAAGTGCTTTAGATGTAAATAAATTTGGATGGGGACAAATGCATGAGGCGGGACATGCAAGGCAACAATCCCCATGGACGTGGAGCGATTTTAGAGGTATGGGGGAAGTAACTGTTAATCTATATTCTTTAGCTGCACAAAAGCGATTATTCCCAGATCAGCCAACACGTTTAGAAAAAAATAAGGATTACGAAAAAGCCTTTACATACTTAAAACAAACAGATAAAGACTATAAAAATATTGATGACTTATTTGTGAAACTTGTAATGATTTGGCAACTTCAATTAGCATATGGTGAAGATTTTTATCCAAATCTTCATAAACTATATCGAGAGTTACCAGAGGATCTACTTCCAAAAACGGATGAAGAGAAAATACAAGCATTTATTTACAATACATCAAAAGTAGCGAAACAAAATTCACTTCCATTTTTTGATCAATGGGGGCTGAAAGCATCACAAGAAACGAGACAAAGAATAGAAGCTTTGAACTATCCGATATTAACTGCACCTATTTGGCAGGCCACTGATTCTAAACCTGTAATTGTAGAAAAAAACGGAGAAACTCCAGATATGGAACCGAAATTAACAGTACCTGTTGGAGCAACAATGAATGTAAGTGATCAATTCGACCCAATGTCAGGAGTGTCTGCTACTGATAAAGAAGACGGCGACATTACTGATAAAGTAACAGTTGACGGTAAAGTAGATACATCTAAACCAGGTACTTACGAGTTAACTTATACAGCTAAAGACTCTAAAGGTCATAAAGTAACTGCAAAACAAACAGTAACGGTTAAAGAGAAAGAAGAAACAAAAGATGAAGCGCCAGTACTAAAAGTACCTTCAGAAACGACAATTACTGAAGGAGATAAATTCTATCCAATGAAAGATGTAAGTGCTACGGATAAAGAAGATGGTGATATTACGTCGGAAATAAAATATGAAGGTAATGTAGATACAAATACACCTGGCACTTACACGATTACATACACAGTTAAAGATTCTGCAGGTCATTTGGCAACTCAAACACAAACTGTAACAGTTAAAGAAAAAGAAAAACCTGTTGAAGATCAAGAGCCTGGGTTAACTGTACCTGCTGAAGTGAATATGAATGTAGGAGACAAATTCGATCCAATGTCTGGGGTTAAAGCTATTGATAAAGAAGATGGCGATATTACTGATAAAGTAATACAATTTGCTGAAGTAGATACATCTAAAACTGGTACTTACGAAGTAAAATTCCTTGTTCGTGACTCCGGTGGTAATGAGGTAACTACAATACAAAAAGTGGTTGTGAAAGATAAAGACAATGGTACTGGTTCTGATAACGGAAGTAATGGTTCAGGCAACAATAACGATTCTGATAATGGTAATAACAATACCAATAACGGTAATAGCCCTGATAATGGCAGTACTAGTACTAACAACAGCAATGGCTCTGATACTGGTAACAGTAATATCTCAATCAATAGTACTTCTGATAAAAAAGAAGATACATATAAAGAGCTTCCAAAAACGGGTGCAAGCACAAATAACAGTGCAGCATTGGGCATATTGATGGTTCTTGCAGGTATGGTAATTACTTTTGGTCGCAAATTTAAAAAGGTACTAAAATAATTGTGACTCAGTGCAGTGAATAAAAAGACATCTTCAAATAATGAAGATGTCTTTTTATCAATTTCAGGTGGGAAAGGAATCTTGGTAAGTATGAGCTATTTCATTAAAATGGAAGAAATTTATCCAAAGTGGAAAAATAGAGAAATAACAGGGGGGACAATTTATCGTTTCCTGACAGAATACTCCTTCCTCAAGCGTGTGAAGGGCGTAAGCCTACGTTTTTTTGTATACTGTAGATGTCCTATAACAAAGCGAGGTGCAACCTATGTTAGTAAATAAAGCATATAAATTTCGTATCTATCCAAATAAGAAACAAGAAATAGTAATTGCTAAAACGATTGGTTGCAGTCGGTTTGTATAGCCAGAAATCATGAGTATATAACTTTTTTCCCTTCGATTATCTATGCTTTAAAGGTCTAAAGAAAAATCTAAAATCTTCATTTTCTTTTCAAACAAGGGTAATCTCGCCACACCTTCCTCAATTAACTCTTTGATGCAAATTTCTGTTTTTGATCCGTTTTTTACAGTGAAAATCTTCATTGCCATATACATTCTCATTTGTTATCTTTTTGTTACCTTCAAATGAGTCATCTATATGTTAAAATATTTATATTCCTCCTAATCAATTTATCCGATTAGGCGAGCCCTAAAGAGCCCCTATCTCCTTAGGGCTCTTTTCATTAAACCTATCATTCTATCTCATTTCTTTTCTCTATAAAGCAAATAGAACTCTTATGATAAAACTTCGTACGCTTACATACCCACGGATCATCGTCATCCTCAACATCATTGGCCAAGAATATTTCCACTTTCGCAATCTCTTTAAGTTCTTCTAGATATACCCTCCAAAAAATTACTAATCCTAACAAAGGTAATATTGCTGAAAATATCATTAATTTGGTTCTGTTGCAGTTACAATAGCTCTAACTCGAATATGAAATATCCTTAGGCAGTTCTCATATGGGGGCATTTTCAACGTGACATATAATAATTTTATGTACCGAATTTATTAATAAACAAATCAAAGATCTTCACCAAGGGATTCTTTCCTTCTTTTGAATTGGATATGTAACGATAGTTCTATATTCTTGTTTTGATATCAATAGGAGGCGTGTCTATGAAAAATCATAAAAAAGTGAATGGACAGATCCGTCAAACAAATAAAAAATAAAGTATTAATATTCCTACCTATTGTTGAAGGAAGATTAAAAAAGAAGTTGTCTCTAAAAAATCGTTTTTCAACGAATTTTTGAGACAACTTCTTTTCTCATATATTGTATTAGTAAACACATATTGCAAGTTAAATTTGAGAATAAAATAAAATTAAGAATGTTATTATTTTGTAGGATTTCCTACATACGCTGAAATATCAACATTTAATACTTCCGCTAGGCGCATACCATATTCGCGGTCTGCGCGGAAGAAATTGCAAATTGCAAGTAGTTTCGTTTGCTCATTCACATCTTTTAAATCGCTTGTTAAGTTTGCGATTAAATTATCTTGTTCCTCTTTAGAGAATGAACGGTAACGCTCACCAGCTTGCTGGAAGTCGTTTGGTTTATCAATTTTTTCACGAGATACATAGCCTTCAAGTTTCATATTCGAATCACGGTAAGCTGAATCTTCAACAGGATTTTCAGCATGACGACTTGGCTCGTAGTTAATTGTTGATGGGTTTTGATTGATTTGCATTGCACCATCACGTTGTTGATTACGAACAGCTGCGTATGGGCAGTTTACAGGAATTTGTAAATAGTTTGCACCAAGGCGGTAACGCTGTGTATCTGGGTAAGAGAATAAACGACCTTGTAATAGTTTATCTTCAGATGGTTCAATACCAGGTACAGTTGCACTTGGCGTAAATGCCGCTTGCTCTACTTCCGCAAAGAAGTTTTGTGGGTTGCGATTTAAAGTCATTGTCCCTACTTCAATTAATGGGAAGAGATCTTCTGACCATACTTTTGTTGGATCTAGTGGATCGAACTCTAAAGAATCCATTTCATCTAATTGCATAACCTGTACGTGTAGATCCCATTTTGGATAGTTTCCTTTTTCAATCGCTTCGAATAAATCACGAGTCGCATGGTTGAAATCTTTACCTTGCACTTCTTCCACTTCTTTTGCACTTAAATTGCGGACATCTTGCTGTGGTTTCCAATGATATTTAATGTAAACAATTTTCCCTTCCGCATTAATCCATTTAAATGCATGTACGCCGAAACCTTCCATTTCACGATAGTTTGCCGGTGTACCATAATCAGAAAATACCCATGTCAGCATATGTGTAGATTCTGGAGTTAACGTCATGAAATCCCAGTAACGATCTGGTGTTTGAACATTTGTATCAGGTGCTGGCTTTAAAGAATGCACCATGTCAGGGAATTTAATTGCATCACGAATGAAGAAAACAGGTAAATGGTTACCTACGATATCGTAGTTTCCTTCTTCTGTATAAAATTTAACAGCGAACCCACGTGGATCACGAGCTGTTTCTGGAGAACCTTGACCATGAATAACCGTTGAGAAACGAACGAATACAGGTGTTTCAGTTCCTTCATTTTGTAAAAACGCTGCTTTCGTATATTGCTTCATACTGTTTTTTGTTACGAACATACCATGAGCACCTGCACCACGTGCATGTACAACACGCTCTGGAATACGTTCACGATCAAAATGAGCAAGCTTTTCTATTAAATGATAATCTTCTAATAATACTGGTCCACGTTGACCAGCTGTACGAGAATTTTGGTTATCTCCTACAGGAGAACCTTGATTTGTTGTTAAGCGATTATTCGGATTCATAAAGGGGAACCTCCTATTTATATTCAATAATAATTATTTGTTTGTAAATATTATAATTTAATATATATTTAGTTTTATTACTTGTCAATAATTTAAAATCGTTTTTTCATTTTTTTGAGATAGGGTCCGCGAAACAATCCATAAATATATCTTGTATATTTAGCATAGCCAGTCTAAAATACTCTGCAATAAATCCAATTGGACAATAAACAAAAGAGTCATAACCTACTTTATATATAAACCTCTCGTCAAGTCTTGTACATCTGATCAAATCCATGAATCTGGTGTATTCCCTACACTTCGCCAACCAATTAGTAATCTTCTAAACTTGAGCATACTAATCACACATCTTTTCTGGAATTTTAGTTTCCTTATATTTCCGGATGTTAATCCGTAATGAGCATTCGTTCATCATCTGTAGGATTATTTAAAAATCCCTCTTTTGATAAAAAATATGTTCAACTGAGTAATTATTACACATTATGTAGTATATCTATTAAGTTATAATCATTATAAAATGATAATTTATAAAAGTAAATATTTTGTCGAAAAATTTCATTAAAAATCCAATATCAATTCTTTTTTTATAAAAATTATAAAAAAAGAATTGATATTGGATTGAGATTATATTAATATCTTTCGAGGATAGTATGTACTATTCACTAACTAATGAAGGATGTAAAAAAGAAGATATTTATTATAAATATACTTTTAAATAAACTTTGAATATATGGCTGTGTTAGGAGTGATTTGTTTGAAAAATAGATTGAAAGAACTTTATTTATGTTCGTTTGCAATTATTGCAATGGGTTTTTTTGAAATAATTTATGATCATACTGCAGCTGAGCTTACTGAAGGGTTTTATTTGGGGAATTTAAAGATACTTACGGGAGTATTGTTTTTAATTTTTGCTTTAGTTTCTCAAACTAAACATAAAACTAATGGTAAACAGTTAGAAAGAGAACTATCAAAGGAATATGATGAAAGGGTTGATTTAATAGATGGAAAAGCTGCACATATAACCATAAGTATTCTTATGGTTATGATTATTCTTATGATGTTTCTTTCAAAATGGATAATAATCCCAATTAATACTGGGCTATTTCTCATTATGATATGCTGTCTAATTACGAATACATTAGCTAAAAAATATTATAATAGTTTTCTTTAATTAGAAGATTTCTATGAAAAATAGAATAAAAGAGTTACGTTTAAATGAAAAATTCCCTAGCGTACGATATTCGCCTTTAGGTTGGAAAGATATCAATTTCTTAGGAGAATAAAAGTTTGAGGGATTACATTCAACAAGTTTACATTCCTTACGTCCTTTGAATATTAAAGAGCCGATTTACTCTTAACAGGGTAAAATCTGGCTCTTTTCTTGTCTGACTTTTCTTACCGTGGGGTTTTTCTGAAATAAATGTTAATTGCGAGGAGAGGATGTCGGTGTTTGGGAAATGCCGAGATATAGGGAGTTTATTATTAATTCTTTCTTTGCTGATCATAGCTTGTGTATTACAGGCTTTGGGAGAGGATAATGGGGAATGATGGATGCAATTATAGAAATTTGCATAAAATTTATTATGATTTATTGTATAAGCTGTTTTGGTGGTAGTTTGTTATGGAAAATGAAAACAGATTGAAAGGAAAGGAGATTCAATATGAGCCTTTCACCTCAAAAAAAGATGTTGCAGCGGGTTGAAGAAAAGGAAATGCCATACTGTAATGATGATCCATTGGCTATTGCAAAAGGGATTAGAAATGGATTTCTAATGGTAATACCATTTTGGTTAGTTGTATTGTATTTAGTTATATGAAAACTACAAAACTACGAGAGGGTGAAAGAAATGATTGTTTCGAATGGAATTGCTGATATTCAAACGAAAAAGCAGGCACAGGAACTCGCAATAGAAATGACAAAACAAGCGCTTCATGAAGGCGCTGGATTAACGTGGGTGAGAAGAAGGACGGCTTTTTAGAATATATCACTAGCCATTTGGAAAAGGATCATCCTTCTTATCATGCTTTTCAAATCATGTTAGCGTGTAAAGCATCGACGCCTGCTCTTTGTTCTTATCCTTTCTGGATTGTGTATGAGAGCAATAGAGAGGTGAGATAACAAAATGAGTTTAATCATTCCACATTATTTACTTGTAGGCGGATGTTCGAAAGACAAAGTGTTACAGGCACATAAAAAAGCGAAAGAAATATTTAATCCAAAGGGTAAAACGAATAAATTGGTAAGTCAGTTGAGAAACGTTTCCTTTTTTGTACTTTGTGACGGCAGCCATCATAGATGGAAAAATGAAGATGAATATATGAAAGCGAAAACGGCATATATTCGTTACCTTGTAGAGTCTGATATTCAGTTTGTAGAAATGGCAACACAAGAATTGATTTCTTGAAGGTATGCAAAAGACCCCAAAAAGCTAGAACAACATACTTATCATGTAGAAAGAAAAAAACAGCGTATCATTAGTCAGCTGATCGATTGCGGATTTTACAAGGATGGAAGAAGACAACTCTATGAATTAGAGCCTTCAGAACTAGAAAAGCATCTAAAAAAATTAAAAAGGAGCGAGTAATTCTTCATAGTTGATGCAAAGGAAGTGAGACTGTGGCATCTAATAAGTTTGAAAAAGAACTAGAGAAATCCACTAAAGCAGTTGTGAAAGGGATGCGATTGGTATCGGTTACTTATGTATCAGCCGGAAGATGTAGAAGGAAAGAGTCAAAAGGTTCGATTTTATTTAGGCGGACCAGAAGAGAACTTGGAATATCTAGTCAAAGCGTTTCGAAGTGTATATAAAAACGCGGAAATTATAGAACAAACGATGGAAAACATTTCGTTTTTACGTAATAAATTGTTTGGTGGTGCGGTTGGCGGGAGAATGAGATTAAAGGCGAAAAAGTCCTATCACTTACTTAATATAAGACTGATAAACTAGGGATACCGCCCCATGTCCATCAACTTAAGAATCTTTATTATCCCCACGTTATTCTTTCTAAAAAGCTAAATAGAAAGGATGACGTTTTTTACTAGATTCTTAAGTTGATGGACATATATAGTGACTCCTAGGAGTTGATACATATGGAAAACAAGAGCTCATGTATATGCAATTTCAAAAAAATCAAACTACCAGAAGCTTAAATCTTATATCAAACCCATAGCCGATTATCAACAAGAGTAAAGGAGCGGTGAGTATGACAACAATTTTAGTATTAGAAGACGAAATAACGATTCGTAATTTTATTACATTTAATATGAAGCGTGCTGGTTTCAATGTTTTAGAAACCGATACAGGTGAAAAAGCTCTTGAACTTTTAGAAAATCATAATGTTGATATTGTAATACTTGATGTTATGTTACCAGGAATAGATGGTTTTCGGGTATGCCAAAGAATACGAAAAAGCAATGAAAAGATTGGTATTATTATATTAACGGCACGTGTTCAAGAGAAAGATCAGGTACACGGTTTGACAATTGGAGCAGATGATTATATTAAAAAACCATTTAGTATAATTGAATTAGTAGCACGTGTACAATCATTGCTAAGAAGAGTAAGAGAAAATAAAATGGATATGAAATGGATTCATTCGGGACCATTTCAATTAAATCTTCTGCAAGGAGAATTATATAGGGATGAGATAGTAATTGATTTAACTCCAACAGAGCATATTATTTTACGATATTTAATGGAAAATTCCATAAAACCAATTTCACGTGATGAACTCTTAAATAAAATATGGGGTATAAGTTGTGTAGGTAACACAAAAGTAATAGATGTGAATATCAGTCGTCTTCGTCAGAAGATCGAACCTAGTCCTTCTGAGCCTCAGTTTCTCCTTACGGTACGAGGGAAAGGGTACAAATGGAAAGAAGGCAAACGATGAGGCGGAAAATTAGTTTGTACTTTATCGTTTCCTGACAGAATACTCCTTCCTCAAGCGTGTGAAGGGCGTTAGCCCAACGGTAGGTGGGAGATGAATGCCAATAGGCGTAAGCCTACGTTTTTTTGTATACTGTAGATATCCTATAACAAATCGAGGTGCAACCTATGTTAGTAAATAAAGCATATAAATTTCGTATCTACCCAAATAAGAAACAAGAAATAGTAATTGCTAAAATGATTGGTTGCTAGAGAGATGAAAAAAAGGAAAAAACTATTGGATTTATGGAAAACGATTACATTATTAGTGTGTGCAGTTGTAATTTTTTCTTTACTCGTAACAGATATTTTAATTAGTCACAACGTTGAACGAACGACAGAAGAAAGCCAAGCAGAGAAGGCAAAAACAATTGCACGTATTGTAGCAACCTCTTCAGTTGTCATTGAAGGTTTGACAGGAAAGACGGATATATCCGAAATTCAAACGTATACAAACAAATTATTAAAGAACACGGATGTTCAATTTATTGTAGTTATGGATATGGATGGAATACGAAAATCTCATCCAAACCCTCAAAAAATAGGTCATCATTTCGTTGGAGGGGATGAAGGAACTGTATTGAAAGGAAAGGAACGCGTATCGTTGGCAGAAGGAACTTTAGGGATTTCTATGCGAGTATTCGTACCTATTTTTGCTGACACAGGTGAGCAACTTGGTGCGGTCGCTGTTGGCATTTCAGCTGATAATGTGAAAGAGAGAGTGAAAGAAAGTAGACATATCATTTATATCGGTGTTGGTGTTGGAATATTAGTTGGAATTATAGGAGCGATATTGCTAGCTAGACATATAAAGAAAGTTTTATTTGGTCTTGAGCCACATAGGATAGCGAAATTTTTAGAAGAAAGAAATACGATGCTACAATCTGTAAAAGAAGGTATTGTTGCTATAGATACAGAGGCGAGAGTAACTTTAATTAATAATGAGGCAAAACGAATACTTAAGAAAATTGGACTTACAGAAGATTTTATCGGTAAAGATGTTGAATTGTATACGCCGAATTCACGTATAAAAGAAGTGTTGCAAACAGGAGAGGTACAATTAAACGAAGAACAAAATATTTATGGGATTACGATTGTTACAAACCGTGTTCCTTTATACGTAAAAGGAGAAATAGTTGGCGTGATTGCAACATTTCGTGATAAAACAGAGATTAGAAAATTAGCAGAGGAACTAACCGGTATCAGGCTATATGCGGAAGCATTACGGGCACAGTCCCATGAATTTATGAATAAAATGCATGTTGTATTAGGACTTACACATATGAAACAGTATGAAGAATTGCAGAAATATGTAAGTAGTATGGTGTCAGAGCATCAATATGAAATTGGTGGGGTTATGAAAAGAATTAAAAGTCCGGTATTTGCTGGTTTTTTACTAGGTAAGCTTAGTTATGCTAGAGAGAAAAATATAACGTTAATTATAAGTGAAGGTTCGGACTTACCAGACATATATGATGAGAGGATCATTCATGAACTTATTACGATTGTCGGAAATTTGATTAATAATGCATTAGACGCAGTGATGAATTGTGAAAAGAAGCAGGTTGAAGTTGGAATACAATATGGGGATACATTAATCATTACAGTACAAGATACAGGGAAAGGCATACAAGAAAATGAAATTGATGCATTATTTATAAAAGGTTATTCCACAAAGGGTGATAATCGGGGGTATGGTTTGCATCTTGTAAAGGAAAGCATACAGCGAATAAATGGCGAAATTCATATTCATTCATTGGTAGGAGAGGGAACAACGATAACAATTGAAATACCTAATAGTAGGGATGAGAGATAAAGATGATTAAAGTTTTAATTGTAGAAGATGATCCGATGGTAGCGATGTTAAATACGCATTACTTAGAGCAAGTGGGAGGGTTTGAACTTATTCATGCAGCTAAATCAGTAAAAGGGGCGATAGAAGTATTAGAGAGATCACGAGTAGATTTAGTATTACTTGATATTTTTATGCCTGAAGAGACTGGATTTGAGCTTTTAATGTATATTCGCAATCAAGAGAAAGAAATTGATATTATGATGATTTCAGCTGTACATGATATGGGAAGTATCAAAAAAGCATTACAATATGGCGTAGTAGATTATTTAATTAAACCATTTACATTTGAACGCTTTAAAGAGGCTTTAACGGTATATCGAGAAAAACTTACTTTCATGAAAGAACAACAAGAAATTAGTCAATCGGAACTAGATTCACTAATTTTACAAAAAGAAAAAAGAGAGTCCCTTGTTACTAAAGAACTTCCAAAAGGATTAACAAAGCAAACGTTGCAACTCATTTGGCAGAAAATCGAATCGCTTCATGGACAAGCATTTACAACAGATGAAATGGCGCAATTAGTAGGGGTTTCGAGAGTTTCTATTCGAAAGTATGTAATGTTTTTGACTGAAATCGGAGTATTAGAGAATGAAATGATGTATCAACATGTGGGAAGACCTGTGAGTAAATTGAGATGTATTGACCAAAATAAAATAGGTTTTTACGTATAAGCGACTTATTATAAGTCGCTTATATTTTTTTTAAATTACAAAAGTAGTTATAAAACTTACAAATACTATTTTTACTATTGAAAGCAGTTTAATATTGTTATTAAGAAAACAAGGGTGGGCCATCTGGGAATTCAAAAGAATGTGGAAGCGGTATCGTTTTCTGATGGGAATGAATTGAAAAGTGAATCTTTCGCTTCTAAAATTATGAAAGTTAAAATCGATGTTATACCTTTACCGTTATATGTAGTATTGGCTGCTATTATTTATGGATCATCTGTATATAATAAATTGCCAGTAGATATGATCGGTGGATTTGCAGTTATTGGGTAAAGAAACCTAACAAGAAACAAAGGTTTTTGTAGATAGCTTGTTTTCTTTCATCCTTACAGAACTGTCATCTTTAAGTAAGGTTATTAGATAGTTTATTTAGCTTTTAAAAGTAATAATAAGATTATAAGAAACAACAATAAATTTTTAAAGATTATAGGAGTGTGTTAATAATGATCGTGACAACAACTAATACTATTCAGGGTAAAGAAATTATTGAGTATATAGACATCGTAAACGGTGAAGCGATTATGGGTGCAAATATCGTACGCGATATCTTCGCTTCTGTTCGTGACGTTGTAGGTGGCCGTTCTGGTGCATATGAAAGTAAATTAAAAGAAGCTCGTGACATTGCGATGGAAGAAATGAAACAACTTGCAACGCAAAAAGGAGCAAATGCAATTGTTGGTATCGATGTAGACTACGAAGTGGTTCGCGACGGAATGTTAATGGTTGCGATAAGCGGTACAGCTGTACGTGTGTAAATAGATAGAAAAGTAGAACCTAATTGGTGAACTGCACCTCCAATTGTTGGACATAACTAACAATTGGAGGTGCAGTTTTTTATGGCCAAATATTCTTTGAAAACGAAATTAGGTGCATAGAGGTTCTGGTGCAAAAAGATGATAAATAAAAAAGAATCAAGGATTCCTAACGAAATCAACTGTTAAGCAGTTAATCCAAACAGCTGGTTGATAAAAACATTCTGATTTTGGACAGACTGATCCCGTAAATCAATTTATTCTTTTTTGACTATATGCATCGCTTCTACACTACTTAATATAGAGGCTGATGTTTTGTATGGTTTAAATCCCAACATAGAGCGTATACGTTTTTTAATAAAACGATGATCTTGTTCTACTATGTTATTTAAATATTTTATCCTTCGGATTTTGGTGCCTATTGGTATCCTTTTTTCTTTCTTCAACTGTTTGATAGCGATTGGATAAGCAGGGTTCTTATCAACCGTGATGATACGAGGTTTTGAGACGTGAAAAGACCGCAAAGCTTTCTTGAAGAATCGCTTTGCATCCTTATGATTTCTAGATTTACTCAAATAAAAGTCAATCGTGTTTCCTTCAGAATCAACGGCACGATATAAATACATTCATTGTCCTTTTACTTTTATATATGTTTCGTCCACTCTTCATGTGTTATTCGTTTTTTTGAGATGATATCGAATTCGTTTATCAAACTCCGGCCCATATTGATGTACCCATCGCATAATAGTTGTATGAGCCAGGGATAACCCTCGTTCCTCCATCATCTCTACCAAATCACGAAAGCTTAAGTTGTACCGTAGGTACCAACGTACAGTTAACAAGATGATGTCTGGTTGATAATGTTTCCACTTAAATATATTCTCCTTTTCCATACTAATCACACACATTTTATAGAGTAGTACTATCAGTATGCCCAAGTTTGATAGACCATTTTCATATACTTCAAAGTTTTTGTACCAGAACCACTTTTTTAAGCGTTCACTATTCGGGGTTCGGTTCAAAGATATGAGGGAGCTTTTCGCGGTTTAATTAACAATTAAAATTATGTAAAAAAATTTGATTAACCTGTCAACCAAATTGAAAGTTAATCGTTATAAATATAGTAGGAGGGAAAAGATGCGAGATGATGTTTTTCAAAAACGATTAAAGCAGTACCTAGCTTTTATTTTTAACTATTTATTAAAACTTGGAATATCTAGAGAGGATGCAGAAGATATTGTACAAGAAACAGCTTTAAAATATATTCAAAACTTAGAAGGTATTCCCGCTGAAAAAGTAAAAAGTTGGCTGTTTAGAGTAGCTATAAACAGAAGTTATGATATTTTGAGAAGGGAAAAAAGAAAAGATAAGTTTTTAATTGAATTATGTATCTTAGAAAATCTTGAACCTGATTTACCTGAGGATTGTCTATTACAGGAAGAACAGAGTGGTGAAATACAAAAAACATTAGATTTGCTTCCTAAAAGGTATAGAGAATTTTTAATTCTAAAATATGTAGTAGGATTACGGTATGAAGATATATCCATTTTATTTGAAGTTACTACTGGAACTGTTAAAACAACGGTATTTCGAGCTAAACAACATTTTATTAATATATATAGGAGGGAACAAAATGAACATAAAGAATGATGAGAATCAATCTGAACTTTTTTTAGATGATAAGGAATTCGAAAAAACAATGCATAAAGGTAGAAGAAAAGCGATTATAAAAAATGTAGTTATTACGGGAAGTGTACTAATTGCATTATATAGTGGACTGACTATAGGGAACAATTATTGGTTATCTGAGCGTCTGACAAAGGAAGAGAATGCTACAGGAGTATGGTTATCTATTACTGAACCTAATATTGAGCAAAATGCATCATTTTATAATTGGAATTCTTTTTCCGTTGACGCAACTCACACGTATTCGAAAAAAATAGGAGAGCGTATCATACCTTGGGAATCGTCAACAGGACATTATAATCTTATTCGTTCAGAAAAAGGACCTTCTAATTGGATAAATCATTATAACGAAAAAAGAAAAGGCTGGGAAATGTATAACAGTCAGAATGGACAAAGAGAGCTTATATTTTATCATCCGAAAGTTCAATATAAGCAAGTTCCTAATGATTTGAATTTACTTGATGACATAGGATCAAATAAATATGTTGAATATGCGCTATCTTTTGATCGTCCGTATTCAATTAGTGAGGTTCAAAAACTTTTAGATAAACAAAATACAGAATGGCTTTGGATAGACACAGAATCAGATGAAGAGATACATAGTATCAATCAGCAGGAGCTTAAAGAAGAAGGAGGATCTTTTAATCGTGGAAATATATATGGTTATCCGTATAATTCACAAAACGACTGGCAATCTCCTGAATTTTTTATAGATACATTAAAATCCCCGGAGTTTTATGGAGAATATGCTGATAAAGCAAAAGAAATATTAACAAAATTAAAAAAGGATAATCCTACATTAAACCCAGAAAAGGTGAAGATTGTTGGAGCAGTAGTAACTGGTACTCCTGATGAATTAAAGAAATATCAAAATAAAGAATTTATTAAATCTTCTTCTCTCGGGGCCACAATAGACAAATATTAATGATTAGGTTTGTATTTCGGAAGTAGAATGAAAGGTTCTGGTGCGAGAACTATAATACATTGTAAAAAAGGATAGGAGGTTCCTAATGGCATCTTCTGTTAAACAGTTAACGAGAGTAGTTTCTTGATGAAGATATTCTGATTTTGGACAGACCGACTCTGTAAATCAACTTGTTCTTTTTTGATAGATCATTTTCGTTTAGTTTGAAGTTTTTGCACCAGAACCCAAGATTATATGATATAGGAACTGCTCTACTAGAGAACAGGAACTTTGGTTCACTTGAGATATAAAAGAAACTTATAACACTGGAAATTTCATAGAACGTTTTAATAATTTTAATAGTGTCTTTTTAAATAATTAGAAGGAGACAAGTAAGGAAGGTGATTAATATTGTTATTTTATATAGGATTAATAGTTGGAAAGTTAGCGGGATATAGTAGTAAAAAATTGGGTTTTAATGGATCTAACATTCCAGGGAAAATTCTGAATTACTTATATAAAAATGCATTACAAAAATTAGCGACACAGGTGGAAACCGTGGTTTTGATTACCGGTACAAATGGAAAAACAACAACTTGTAATTTAGTTTCTTCCATTTTTAAATCCAATAAAAGTGAATATATCAGTAATATAGAAGGATCTAACTTATTAGAGGGAATCACTTCTGCTTTTATAAAAAAAAGCAATATACGCGGGAAAATACAAGGTGTGAAAGTAGCAGTTCTCGAAGTCGATGAATTGACAATGACCGAAGTTCTGAAACAAATACAGCCTCAATTGATCGTTGTAACAAATATCTTTCGAGATCAGCTGGATCGTTATGGAGAAATCAATACGCTGATTTCAAAAGTACAAACCGCTATTCATTCTAGCGATGCTCACTTGCTATTAAATGGTGATGATCCATATAGTAGACATTTTACTAAAGAAAAGAATAAAACCATGTATTTTGGTTTAAAGAAAAATGTAGGGGATTTTCATAAAAGTAATATTAGAGATTCCGTCTATTGTTGTTGTGGCCGTCTATTGAAATATATATACACTCACTATGGACACCTTGGTAAATATTATTGTTCATGCTCCATGAGTAGTCCCGTATTAGATTTGGAGGTTACTTCAATTCAATCACAAAACAACCTAACGATTACTGTACAAAATCAATCCTATACTTCCAATTTGAAGGGTGAATACAATGCATATAATATGCTAACGGCTATAAAAATTGGAGAATTTTTAGGTTTTAGTTATGAACAAATTCACAAAGGATTAAGAGAATATCACCCTAGCAATGGACGTATGCAACAGTTTCTCATTGCGCAAAATATATACCATCTAAACTTAGCTAAAAATCCACAAGGGATGAACTGTACGGTAGATTATTGCATACAAAATAAAGACATAACACAATATGTTTTTATTTTAAATGACTTGCTTGCTGATGGGAAAGATATCTCTTGGATTTGGGATGTAGATTATGAACTATTAGCAAACTCCAATGTAAACCATATAATTTGTGCAGGAACACGTGCCTATGACCTTGCAGTGCGTTTAAAATATGCGGGGGTTTCTGTGAATAGGATAAAAGTTATCCCAAATATTTCTGCTGCCATAGAGAATAGCATTGAGGCAGGGAATGAAACATCCGTAATTAGTAATTACACAGGCTTAAATACTGCCCGGCAATTTTTAAGCACGAAAGGAACGCTGTCCCCTTCATAAATAAGATGGTATCTATATACGTTTAGTTTAATAACTTAATTGAGCGTATATAGATTGTAAATACACAGAATAGAGAGTTGACACTAAAAATAACGATATAAATTGGGTGCTTCTCTTAGAATTTATAATAAGTCCCGATTACGTTTTAAACATCTGGAGGTACTATGAAAAAATTGATTATTTATCATTACTTTCCCAATACGCTTAATTTATATGGCGATCGTGGGAATGTAACCATTCTACAAAAGCAATTAGAATGGAGAGGAATAGAAGCAGATATTCATTATGTGGATCAAGTAAAAGATTATCCTGTATCTCAGGCTGATCTAATCTTTATTGGGGGAGGGAGTGACAGTGAACAACAAATAGTTCAAGAACAATTGCTTTCAATCCGAAAAGAATTGAAAGCAGGAATAGAGGATGGTTTAGCAGCACTTTGTATTTGTGGAGGATATCAACTATTAGGAGATTATTATGAAACTGCAAACAGTGATATCATACAAGGCCTAGGAATATTACCATTTTATACATCATGTAAGGACATGGGTTCAGTGGGTCGATTAGTAGGGAATGTAAGAGTACAATCTGAAAAATTCGGAAGAATAGTGGGTTTTGAAAATCATAGTGGCCAAACATTCCATTCTTTTGATTTTCTCGGTCAAGTTCTACAGGGATATGGGAATAATGTAACAGAAAAAAAGGAAGGACTTCTGTACAAAAATCTGATAGGTACGTATTTACATGGGCCATTTTTAAGTAGTAATATTCATGTATCAGACTGGTTAATATTGCAAGCACTAAATAGAAAATATGGACTTACAGAATTAGAGACATTAGAATGTACTTTGGAAAAGACAGCATCCGATTTCTCATGGGATAAGAGGTAAGGTTCGGTTTGAGTGCAAATATAATCGAATTTGAAAAGAGAGCGACAGATGCTGTTAGGAATCCACTGTTATGCAATGAGACCGAAGAGCGTATTGATAAGTTGTATGTGATTTCGAACAGACTTCTCCCCTTGAAGAGTTTGTCCCTTCTTGATCATATGCATAGTTTCAATATCAGAAAACGTTGTTGATGCGGTTTGGAAAGGCTGAAATCCAAGGGCTCTGTTGCAAAGTTTAAAAAATATAAATTAAATCGGAAAAATGCTGCAGCATAATCTCTGTAAAAGCAGGAAAATAAAATTTCACTTACCAAAATTTTAATAGAGTTTAATTAAAACTAATTAACAAGGGGATGTAGACCGTGACTAATTATGTAGAAAATGCAGAAGTTTTAAAAACATTAGCTCATCCAATGCGTATTACAATTTTGAAAGAATTAATTACAAGAGGAACATGTAATGTAAATCAACTTGTAGATATTCTGGGTATCCCTCAATCTACTGTTTCCCAACATTTATCGAAAATGAAATCTCAAAAATTAATTATGAATGTTAGAAGAGGATTAGAAGTTTACTATAGTGCTCCTAATAAACAAGTAAATGCAATTGTGGAATTATTACTAGATAATAATTCTGTTAATTACTAGTTGAATCTACGATACGTTGGAACTTAGATTCGTTCGAGGATGTGGTTGTAGTATACGGGGTAAAATAATAAAGTTTTTCCCCGTACACTATTATGAAACTGAAAATGAAAGGGATGCTACTACCTTTCATTTTCTCAGTCTGATAATATGCCGGCTGAAGCAACAGGAAACAAATATGCAGTACTATATAAGAATAAATTTAAAGGTATTGTTTCGAAATTTGAACTTGGATGGGTATTTGTTGAGGAATTTAATCATTTTACAAAACTAAATTTGGTTCTGGTGCAAAAAATCTATAAAACTTGGACATACTGATACTATTACTCTAAAAAGGTTCGTGATTGGTATGGAAAAGAATAATTTGTTCAAATGGAAACACTATCAGCCTGATATTATCTTATTAACGGTAAGATGGTACCTACGGTACAATCTTAGTTTTCGTAATTTAGTGGAAATGATGGAGGAATGGAGTTTGTCCATTTCTCATACAACGATTATGCGTTGGGTTCATCAGTATGGTCCTGAATTGGATAAACGAATCCGACGTTACCTCAAACAAACAAATGACTCTTGGAGGGTCGATGAAACATATATCAAAGTAAAAGGTCAATGGATGTACTTGTATCATGCTGTTGATTCGAAAGGAAGCACAATCGATTTTTCCCTAAGCAAAACAAGAAATCAGAAGGCTGCAAAGCGCTTTTTCAAGAAAGCTTTGCGGTCTTTTCATGTTTCAAAGCCTCGTGTTATAACGGTCGACAAGAATCCAACTTATCCTATAGCAATTGAACAGTTGAAAAAAGAAAAAAGCATACCTAATGGTATGCGACTTAGACAACAAAAGTACTTGAATAACATAGTAGAACAAGATCATCGCTTTATAAAGAAACGAATCCGTTCTATGCTAGGGTTCAAATGCTTTGACACAGCTACATCCATTCTTTCTGGAGTAGAGGCTATGCATATGATTAAAAAAGAACAGATTGATTTACGGGACCAGTCTGTCCAAAACCAGAAAGAATTCATCCATCAATTGTTTGAATTTGTAGCATAAAATACAATTCTGTTAGGAATATATGCGTTTTACTGGTTTTCATTTTATCTTTGCACCAGAGCCTGACGTTTACTTATGTTTCTATAAATGAATCTGTTGGTTGAACGAGGGAAGACTGTTATTGGAAGTATGATGAATTGTTCAAAACTATTAACAGTATCCGCTTTTAAATTGTTTAGGTGAAACACCAGTATGTTTTTTAAAGACCTTTGTAAAATGACTTTGGTCATGGAAATTTAATAGTGTGGAAATTTCGGATATAGAATGTTTTGTATAGGTCATTAAGCTTTTTGACTCATCTATCTTAGCATGCTGAATATATTCACCTAGTGAAATTCCCACTTCTTTTTTGAAAAGGGAAGATAGATAACTAGGATTTAATGCGACTATTTCTGCTAGATGGGATAATGAAATATCTTCGTAAAGATGAGTGAATATATAATTTTGACATACGTTTATAGGTTTTGAATGTTTTTGCATAGATCCATTTTGTACTCGTCCTGAGAACTCGAGTAAAGCATTCTCCAAAAATGGGGAAATGGCTTCACTTTTTTTTATTTCTTCGAGTTTTTGGATAAATAAATCACTAAGGGTATATGCGACTTCAGGGAATAGTCCACCATCTATAGCAGCTCTTGTCGCAAGTGTAATTGCTGCGATGGCAGAATTCTTCTGGCTTCGCAGGTGACTTGTTTTTGACAACACCCCAAGATCTCCTGATTCAGGTAATCTTCTTAGATTTTTAATTAAATCTTCCTTTTTCCCTTGCTTAATACACTCAAATATTTTCCTTTCAACTAGTGGATCGATATGAGTTAATGTACTTTGACGTTGTTCCGATATATGTATATCGGGCTGTTCAATCTCGAATGCAGCCTTTTTTAACAGTATATTTTTTTGCAAAATATCAGCAATGTCTAATTTTTGTTGATACAGCATGTAATAAAGAACCATACTCACATTTAAAAAATTCAAATTGCTTAAGACGGGGAGAGAATGATAATATCGAATCATTTCCTCTTTGTCTATTTTTAGTTGAAGATCATTAAAGATTCCTTTAATTGAGGTTTCTGATAACCTGGAATAAAGGACTGGTCCAACGATGATATTCCCACTAAGTTGATTGCTCAAACGCAAGTTAATTGAGAAAAAATTTTCAAGAAAAGAAGTCTCTTCTAGTACCGGAAAAGTATAGGGAGGATTTTCCCTAAATGCTTGATTAAGTAACTCCTCTTTTGAAGAATACAAAGGGTTATGCTGGAAATTTGGCGATATTTCAAATGACAATTCTCCTTTGCTATCAATAAAAAAGATAGGAGTTTTATGTATGTCAAAGACTAGCTTACAAATATAATATAAATCCTCTAGTTTGGAGCAGCTCATTATTTTAACCTCTATTCTTTAAAAATCAGCTAATATATGTACAAAATCGAGTACTGGTCATTCTTACTCTCCATAATAGCCATATGTATAAAAATAGCTGAATTTATTACAAGTATTCTAAAAAATATACCATATAATCTAAAAAATAATAATTATAATAGCATTAAGAAAGCGTTTACTTAATTATTTTTTTAGGAGGGCTATCATGAAAAGGGATATTAAGAAAATCATTTCACAAATGACACTAGAAGAAAAGGCAAGTCTATGTTCTGGATTAGACTTTTGGAATACAAAAGGGATTGAGCGATTAGGAATCCCATCAATTATGGTAACTGACGGACCACATGGGCTTAGAAAACAGGCAGAGGGAGCAGATCATCTAGGAATTTATAATAGTATTCCATCGACTTGTTTCCCATCAGCAGTAGGACTAGCAAGTACATGGAATAAAGAATTAATAAAACAAGTAGGAGTTGCATTAGGAGAAGAATGTCAGGCTGAAAATGTAGGTGTTCTCCTTGGACCAGGTGCAAACATAAAACGTTCGCCACTATGCGGAAGAAACTTTGAGTATTTTTCAGAGGACCCGTATTTATCATCACAAATGGCTGCAAACCATGTTAAAGGCGTACAAAGTCAAGGAATTGGAACGTCATTAAAACATTTTGCTGCTAATAATCAGGAGCATCGCAGAATGTCTGTAGATGCGATTGTTGATGAAAGAACATTACGTGAAATCTATCTTGCTAGCTTTGAAGATGTCATTAAGGAAGCACAGCCATGGACAGTAATGAGCGCTTACAACAAGATAAATGGTGAATACGCTTCGGAAAATAACTATTTGCTAAATGACATTTTAAAGGATGAATGGGGCTTTGAAGGTTTTGTCGTTTCTGATTGGGGTGCAGTAAATGAGCGTGTTGCAAGCTTAGCTAACGGTTTGGAGTTAGAAATGCCTTCAAGCTTTGGAATTGGTGAGAAGAAGATTGTTGATGCAGTTAACTGTGGTGGGCTATCTGTAGAAAAGCTTGATCAAGCAGCAGAGCGTCTTCTTAACATTATTTTTAAAGCTTATGATAACCAATTAGAAAACGCTGTATATAGTAAGGACGCACATCATCAGCTTGCAAGAGAAGTTGCAAGTGAGAGTATGGTTATGTTACAAAATGAAGATTCCATTCTTCCGTTGAAAAAAGAGGGAATGGTAGCGGTAATTGGAGGATTTGCAAAGCAACCACGTTATCAAGGCGGCGGAAGCTCTCATATTAATCCAACAAAGCTTGAAAGTATTCTCGAAGAAATTGAAACGGTATCAGGTGAAAAAACGAACATATTATTTGCCCAAGGTTATGATCTTGCTAGCGATGATGTAGATGAAAACATGATTAATGAAGCAAAAAAAGTAGCAGAGAGAGCAGATACAGTTATCCTATTCGTCGGACTTCCAGATCGTTATGAATCTGAAGGTTTTGATCGAAAGCATTTACAGATGCCAGAAAATCACGTGCAATTAATTGAGACTATCGCTGAAGTTCAAAGTAATATCGTTGTAGTTTTAAGTAACGGTGCGCCAATTGAAATGCCATGGATAGGTAAAGTAAAAGGAATACTTGAAGGCTATTTAGGTGGCCAGGCATTAGGCGGAGCGATTGCTGATATATTATTTGGTGATGCGAATCCAAGCGGGAAATTAGCAGAAACATTCCCGAAAGTTTTAAGCGATAATCCTTCTTACTTAAACTTTCCTGGAGAAGGTGACAAAGTGGAATATAAAGAAGGGGTGTTCGTAGGATACCGTTATTATGATACGAAAAATGTTGAACCGTTGTTCCCATTTGGTTTTGGGTTAAGCTATACAGATTTTGATTATAGTAATCTTTCAATAAATAAGAAAGGAATAAAGGATACGGATACTGTTTCTGTCAGTGTAAACGTGAAAAATACTGGTAGTACAGCGGGTAAAGAAATTGTTCAGCTTTATATAAAAGATGTTGAAAGCAGTATGACTCGTCCTGAAAAAGAACTAAAAGGATTTGAAAAAGTGGAATTGCAGCCGGGAGAAGAAAAAACGGTTAGCTTTACTTTAAATAAAAGATCATTTGCTTATTATAATGTTGAATTGAAGGACTGGCATGTTGAAACAGGTGAATTCAAGATTTTAGTAGGAAAGTCTTCAAAAGAGATTGTTTTACATGATAGCATGTATGTTCAATCAACGGCTATAATTCGAAAGCCAGTACATCGTAATACTTTACTAGGGGACATATTTGCGGACCCAATTTTAGTACCAATTGCAAAAGAACTTATGGAAAAGGCATTAAAAGATAGTCCGTTTGCTAGTATGACTGAAGGGGATAGTGATGCCTCGGACATGATGGATGCCATGCTGAACTATATGCCGTTACGAGCATTAGTGAACTTTAGCACGGGTACTTTTACCGAGGAAATGTTGAATGAAATAATTGGGCTATTAAATAATAAGCAAATGAATTGATAAGTGGCGAATTAGCTTTCTGTCCATTTGAACATTCTTTGCTAAGGTTAACTTGAATAATCGAGGCTTATTGTTTCGAATTGTAATCATGGTTATGAATGTGGTACGACCTTGTTGGAAAATAGTGAATTATGTATTGAAATGATAGATAGTTATTATATTCCAGATAATATGAATAACGAATTTTTAATGGCCTAGTCTGAATGCGGGTGCTCGGCCGTGTATGATGAGATTGAGGACTCTCGTACAGCAAAATACCGAAGAACTCGGTAACAAGGTTTTCCGAAATTAAAATTATCAAAAAAGGAGACGGTAATGATGAGTAATACAACTTCTTACGTTAATCTAGTTTCTAAACTGAGCGAGGAGATACAAGCTGTCAAAAAAAGAGGTTTCGATTTTATTGCTAAACCGATTCCTGGTTCTGATGCGATTGGTGAATTAGACCCCCGAGTTCTCCAAGTGACTTTACAAACGGCAGAAAAAATGGCTGTGATGGAAAATCAGCCATTTGATCCTTCAGATACTATAGGTTTTGTTACGGGAATGCGGGCTATGATGGGTTGGAACAATAACGATGTTACGAGAAGTCAGGTTGAAACCACTTATAAAACAATTGATGGAACAAATGGACCGATTCCTCTGCGAATCTATACGCCTTCTAACGAAGGAGTTCTGCCTGCTGTTGTCTTTATTCACGGCGGAGGATTCATAGGCGGAAGTGTTGATGTCGTGGAAAATCCGTGTAAAGCGTTGGCAGAAAAGGCAGGTGCCGTTGTTATTTCTGTTGATTACCGTTTAGCCCCTGAGCATCCATATCCAGCAGGGCTGACAGATTGTTTCGAATCCTTAATATGGGTGTATGAGCACGCTGAAGAAATTCGTGTGAATCCACAGCAAATTGCCATATCTGGAGACAGTGCGGGTGGTAATTTGTCTACAGTTTGTGCGTTAATGGATCGTGAGAAGGGGACTGAGATGATTAAATTTCAGGCGCTTATTTATCCGTCAGTGAATATGGGCGGCGTCCAAACCGAAGATTTCAACTGGAGCCTTGATCAGTATGAGATTCGTAACCATGCAGAGATAATCACTCCACTGGTTACAGCGTTGGGTGAAAGCAGTAGGGTACTTTTCCAAATCTATTTGCAAAATAATGCGGAAATCACAGATCCACATGTTTCTCCGCTGCTGTCGGATCAGTTAAGCGGTATGCCGGCGACACTGATTGCAACTGCCGAATTTGATTATTTAAAAGTAGAGTGTGAAGCTTACGCGGCAAAACTAGCACGCAGCGGGGTTCCTACGAAGCTTATTCAGTACAATGGTACAGATCATGCTTTTATGGATAAAATTGGTTTGTATCCACAAGCAGAAGATTTAATGAATGAAATTGCAAAAGAGATCAAGCGAGTGTTTGCTTAATTTTATTCCGCGATTCGCGGGCAGTTATCCTCCACCTCAAGATGCAGAGAATAGTGAAGAAGAGAGGTGGGGGATAACTGTTGGCATGTGCTCGATTGGTAATAGGTTTCTATCAGTGAGGAATGAAGAAAATCCCTCACTGATGGAAGTTTTGGTTCTGTTGCAAAGTTTTCTAAGTGAAATTAAAATGGAAGAAAAATGATTCGAGGAGCATGATACATGAGATATTTTAAAGGAAAACAATTCGAAAAAGATATTATTTTAGTAGCCATCGGCTACTATTGTCGTTTTTCTTTAAGTTATCGCGATGTATCTGAACTTTTGAGAGAACGTGGCATATCAGTTCATCCTACAACCATCATGCGTTGGGTTCATGAATATGGAGATTTCATGTATCAAATTTGGAAGAAGAAAAATAAATCTGCACATTCCGTATGGCATGTAGATGAGACCCACATCAAAGTCAAAGTAGAGTGGTGTTATCTGTATCGTGCGATTAATCGAGAAGGGTACACCTTGGATATTCAACTTCGTAAAACAAGGGATCATCAAGCCGCCTATATGTTTATGAAAAGGTTAGCGAAAGCTTTTGGAGAACCAACGGTTCTCACAACAGACAAGGCTCCTGCCCTACTTTCTTCGCACAAAAAACTGAAACATAACGGTTTTTATGCGGATACAAAACATTGCACGGTTAAGCATTTCAATAACCTCATTGAACAGGACCACAGACATATCAAACGACGTTTAGCCAAATCCGCAGGATTTCAAAATTTTCGTCATGCTTCACGTACAATCAAAGGCATCGAAACCATTCATAGTATATACAAACAAAAGAGAAGCCGCATTCCAGACTTCTCTTTTTCGACGTACAAGGAATTACAGGAGCTATTCAGAACCCCTTAAACGATAACTATATTTTGTAAAAGAGTTTGTGTTTTTTCAAACTTTGCAACAGAACCTGTTGCTTCGTTTTTAAGATTGAGCGCTGAGTTTCGATCTCTATCGTGATGTGCGCCACAAGAAGGGCAATCCCACTCACGAATGGTTAGATTTTTAACGTCTTTGTTTTTGTATTCACAATTGGAGCATAATTGACTAGAAGCAAATGTTTTAGATACCATAACAACTTTTTTGCCATACCATTTTGCTTTATATTCCAACATCGTTCGAAATTGTGACCAAGATACTTCACCAATCGCTTTTGCAAGCTTTCTATTTTTGAGCATATTACGGACTTGTAAGTCTTCCATACCGATAACATCGTGGTTTTTGATGATTTCAGTAGAACGTTTATGTAAGTAATCAGCTCTTGCATTTGCAATATGTTCATGGATTCGTGCAACTTTCACACGTTGTTTATTCCAGTTCGAAGAACCTTTTGTTCTTCTAGAAAGGACACGCTGTACTTTCGCTAACTTTTCTTCTAATGTACGGAAGAATTTAGGGTTCTTGTATGTTATGCCATCTGAAAGAATGGCAAAATCTTTTAACCCCACATCGATACCAACAGAAGAACCTGTTTTTTCTACTGGCTGCACTTCTGTTTCTGTAAGAATAGACACAAAGTGTCTACCGCTTGGATTTCGTCTAATCGTGGCATTTAGGATACGTCCTGACACTTCACGACTTTTGGCAAATCTAACGAAACCGAGCTTCGGTAACTTTATTGTATGACCTACAATGGCGATATTATGATTCGTACATTTTGTTGTATAGGATTGTATTTTATTCTTTTTAGACTTGAATTGTGGCATATCATTTTGTTTCTTGAAAAAACGTGAAAAAGCATCTGCGAGGTTTTTCAATGAGGATTGAAGAGCGGTACTATCTACTTCTTTTAACCAAAGCGTATCCTGTTGCTTCTTTAATTGAGTAAGCTTAGCAGAGCAAGCCGGATAGGTTAACCCTTTTCCAGCTTCTTTATAAGTATCATTCCAAAGGGCAAGAAAATGGTTAAATACAAAGCGACTGCAACCAATCGTTTTAGCAATTAATATTTCTTGTTTCTTATTCGGGTAGATACGAAATTTATATGCTTTATTTACTAACATAGGTTGCACCTCACTTTTGCATAATATATCTACAGTATACAAAAAACGTAGGCTTACGCCTACTGACATTCATCTCCCACCTAAAATTGGTGTTTCACACCTTCACATTTTTGAGGAAGGAGTCTTCTGTCAGAAAACGATAAATATGATATGTCTATATTTTTATTATAGCAAGGCTCTACACGATTCCCCATAGATACGACAATTTTTAGGGAATCTTGGCGAAGAACTAATGAATAACTTGTAATAATAAACATAAATTAATGATCGTATAATCAATTTTAATTATATAAAAATTACATAACTAAACGCACCGGTATTGAAGTCCTGTAATACTAATATAGAGCCGTTAAAATTAAAATTCATCTTCCAAAATTAGATTCCCGGCATCATTATCTTTCGACAATCTTTGCTTCAAATAATTTTCTTTCGTAGTCCGATCATTTTTATGACCGACTGCAGCTGCGATGACATGAGGTGGTAATCCTTTGTAATCATACAAGTACTGTACATAAAAATGTCTAAAGAAGTGGGGAGTAATTCGGATGTTCTCTGTAAAGGGTAACTGAGTATCTTTAATGATTTTAGAAATATATTGTGACAAGTAATTCTCTCTATAAGCTGTATGGTTCTTAGTTTGAAATATCGTTCCACCATTTGTATTCCCAATGTCTATATGTAATCTTCTTCGAATTCGAAACGCGGCAATACGATTAAAAATCTCCTTATTAATAGAAACAATCCGTTCATTATCTCCCTTTGTATCAACTGTTAAATAGTAACGTCCTCGTATAGCGTCATACTCAAGAGCTTCCCACTTTGCATGGGCCACCTCTGCAACACGTAACCCTGTAGTAGCAAGGACTGATAATAAAGCATAGTTAATTTCATTATCCTTGTAATAGTTTAGCAGCTGCTTCACTTCCTCATATGATAACTCACGCTTTGGTTTATGTTGTTTATTCACCGCCGTGCTTAGAATCTCTACATGAAGAGGCTCCTGGATATATTGGATTTCGTATAGCCATTTCAAATAAGAACGGATTACACCAAGCTTCCGACTAATCGTAGATGCCTTGTAATTTTCTTTTGATTGATAGGAGATTGCGTCCTGGGATAACCATTTTTGATAGTTACGGATATGGCGCTTTCTTAGATTCCTCCAGACTTGGCCAACTTTATAGTCTTTTACATCTTGCTGTAGAAATTCTGTACTTTGTTTGATAAAGAAGTAAAACTGACTCAGATCACGAGCGTATAGAGTTCTTGATTCATCTTTTATACGTTTCTCCTGGTCAAAATGTGTTTGCCGGTTTAAGTAATAGTACAGTATCTCTTCGTCTGAAAATCCCTCATATGTATAAGTATCTTCTCTTTCATTATTTTCCTTTTTAAATTCAGCTTCATCTATATAATCACGATTCCATACTGCAATTATGTTAGCAAAATCTTGTTTTTGTTTATCTATATTTTCTAAAGAAGTTTCACTATGAATTGCATTCAATTCAAATTTCATTATTATTCAACTCCTTATTAATTACCTTTATATCTATAATTATAACTTAAGTTTATTCAAAATTATTTAGAAATTAAAATTAAACTTTATAAAAATGAAAGTGTAAAACAACTGTAGAAAATCTCCCATTTTCTATGGTTATTATCTATTTTTTTTAAAAAATTATCTTTTATATAATTTCTAATTATATAAAAGATAATTTAATTAGAAAGTCAATTTTAATTTCATATATTTTTAAAAATAAATTAAGTTATGATTGTGTTATAATTAATTCACATTATATTTTTTATCAATTTAACTTTACATAATAAAATTATTGATTTCACATAACAGAAGTTTACACATAGGAGGAAAAGGTATGTTTGAAAGACAGGAAATAAATATGAATACGAATGAAGTAAAAGCTTATTTAGGAATTAGTAGCTTCATTTTTAGTACTCTTATGAAACAAGGACAATTAAATCCCATTAATCGAGAGACCTGGCGTTTAGATGGTAGCTTTTTATTTAAGCGAGAAGACATAGAAAAGCTCAAAGAAGATCGTGAAACAGAAGGAATTACCTTATATCAGGCAGCTAAAGATTATAATGTGAGCATGTATCAACTTGAAAAGTGGATAGAAGAAGGAGAATTGACTTGTACTATACAGAAACATCGTAATCGTGAGACTAAATTTGTAAATGAGGAAGAAATACACGGATTGGTAGAGCAATTGGATCAGGCCAATACGCTGTATACATTCTCACAAAAATATAATGTAGTATTGTTCCAAAAATTTATGGAAGGTAATAAATTAGCACGCATTATATCCATTCCGAAGCGCGGGGATATTGTGCTTATTGATGAGTTTGGAAACAATATGACACTAGAAGATTCAATTAAAATGGGGTATAAGCCTGCATATATTTTATCCGATAAACCAAGAAGTCATCACCAAAAGTTTGTAAAGTTTCGTTTTCCTAAATCAAATCAATTGCGAAGTAACATTTTTCACTTAATTGACTTAGTACTACAGTATGCATCACCAAGAAATATTAAGGTTTCTGAGGAAGATGGTTTTTGGTACTTTGACGTACGTCAATCCATTATTCAATTACCAATGCAAATGCAGGTAGAATGGATTGATTGTTTAACCCCATATATAATAGAAGGAAAATTAACAAGACGTGTTAATAATAGCGTGTATTTAGATAGCAGTAGTGTTACTAAGGCAGTAACGATAACAAGCAGTGAATACCATGCAATCACAAACATTGTAAAAGAAACGAACAGTTCTATTGAAGAATTTATTGCATCCGCTATTCGTGAAAAGATTTATGATTATCAAACGTCAGACAACTAAATTATAAAAATAAAGAAAAGACGCTTTAAAGGGGTCACCATACATGCCTTAACTAAAGAGATTTTAATACCTTCAAATACAAGAAAACGTTATCCTTTCTAATAATCTTGTTTAGAAAGAATAACGTTTTTTTATACTTGGGCATAGTGAATATTTTTAACTTGATAGGCATGCGGCTGAACCCAAATAATTATGAGAGTATCAAAATGTCCAAGTTTTATAGATTTCTTGTACCAGGATCACAAAAAGGCCCAATGCTAGGAGCATCGGACCCAAGGTTGCTTTTTCATCGGATATCTTCCAACTTCTTAATAATCATATTTGGTGTTGCCCACTCATCACGATCGAAATCAGAAATAGATACTTCAATATTTAGACGTTCTTGGAATTCTACTAGTAAAGATACTGTAGCAAAAGAATCAAGAATACCTTCTTCAAATAGTTGCACATCAGGATTTTCTTTTACAATATCATTTTCACATACTTCTTCTAAAATATCTAATACTTGATTTTTGAATTCTACCATTAAAAAAATCTCCTTTATATCTGAAATGTATTATTAGTAACTTCTTAGTTATAAAAAAAGAAATTACTTATTAAAAATAATGATTTAGGTGACCAGAGAAAATTAGGAAACCGAAACATACGAAATGGAATGTAATCACAATTGCAAGGACATGCATGAACGTATTATTGGGCCAAAATTTATGCTTCTTGTTTTTTCGTTCGAAAATATCAAATAAAATAAACAGAGCAATATGATATAGAGCATAAATCATATATTGAGCAATATTATGACCAGTAATGTGCCAAATTCCCATGACAAAAAAGTTTAAAAAGACACCAATATATGAAATCATATAGCGATTTTTAATGAGCTTTTTCTTTGTTGCAAAAAAGACAAAGCGCATGTAAATAAAATCACGGAGCCAGAATGATAAGCTCATGTGCCAACGATTCCAGAAATCTTTAATATTACGACTGATAAACGGTTTATTAAAGTTTTCTGGTGTTTTAATACCCATCATATAACTGACACCAATTACGAATGAGCTATAACCTGCGAAGTCAAAGAATAGATATAAACTATAGCTATACATGTAAATCATATTTGATAAAATTGTGTTTTGGTGAGCTAATGTTGCATCCATAATATTTTCTTTTATTAGGTAAGCAAGTATAAATTTATACAGAAAACCTTGAAAAATACGGTTAATACCCATGTATAGTAGATTTTGATATTCTTCAGCACTTGGTGGTTTTTGAATATCTTTTTGGAACCTGCGATACCGATCGATAGGTCCGGTCGAAATAGCAGGGAAGAACAAAATGAATTCCCAGAAATTAAAAAATGAGCATTCTTTAATTAAGCCATCGCGAATTTCAAATACCATTTGTACCGCCCTGAATGTTACATAAGATATACCAGTAAAAACAATGAATTTTAATTCAGGTACAAATGGTACAATTTTTGCCAAAATCAGTGGCAAAATCGACAAAATAACAGCCATGTAAAACATGAACGTATTATTATTTTGTTTTCTTAGTAGTAAATAGCCTTTAATAAGGACATATTGCCAAATAATAAATACTGCTAACATCATTGCTTGATTTGGTTTATCCGAGAAGATAATAGCAAGCATAATTAGTGTTAAGACAGCATTATATTTGCGCAATATTTTACCTCTTAATCCAGCTACGATAGTAGGTATCAGAAAAATACCCACTATAGCGAAAAAATAAAATGATCCATATGCGGTCATGCTGTAACCTCACTTTATAATGTTCTACAATCCTACATACCATTTGGTGTCATGGAATAATGGATTGGCACATGAATTATCTCAGGATTATAGAGTTTAGCAATCGCTCATTGCGTCTTTTGGAAGGGCAAATGCTGATATAAATGCTTTTTCTATAATCGAATATGCCGGAGCGATTTGTTCCTCTGAAACCCCATGCATAACTTGTAGCGCTAATCCATTCACCGAAGCCAATAAAGCCCTTGAAAATGCTTCTAAGTCAGTGATTTCTACATTGGATGTTTGAATATATTCTTTAATTATGTCTATCATTTGGTTCTGTAGAACTCGAATTTCTTCCATAATTTTCGGTGACCAAGCTGCTGCTGCTAATAAAGTAAAATACACCTTTCTCCATTCAGAACATTTGAATTGGTGATGTACTACAAATATAAGATTTTTCAATTTCTCTGAAAAATCTTGTGTATTTGAGAGCTCCTTCTGAATTTCTTTAATTTGTTTTTGCATGACATAAGAGGTAGCGTTAACTAATAAACCCTCCTTTGTTGGAAAATAATAGTGAATTAAGCTTAAAGTAATTCCCGCTTTTGTAGCAATATCCCGTAATGTAATAGCGGTTGTACCTTTTTCAGCTAAGCATTCAAACGTAGCCATTAGTATTTGATCTCGAGTAGCTGTTTTTTTTGGACTAGACATTGTATTTCACCATCTTATTTTTTATTTGGTCAACCGACCAATTAATACAAATCTATACTAACTTATTAGATCATTTTTTACAATACTGAGTACCATCCCATATCAACCAATCTAAGGTTTTAAAGTAAGCCCTAAATGAAGATTTTTCTTTCTCTGTAGTTAGTTATTTTGAGAATTCAGCTCTTTTTTCTTTTTGGGGTGTTTATTTTTCTAAAGTTGATGGATATGGTGAGCCCTCATAGATAAAGATAAGTGATAGCATATATTCTTTTAGTTGTATTTGGCTTATAAAAATTTTCATTTAAATAAACGATGGCATAAAAGCGTCCAAATAGGATGCTTTTTTCTTTGTTGTATAAAAAAATACACAATAAGCATAGGTATGGACATAGTTATATTGATTGTGTAATTAATTCTAAATGTTTAAATAAATGTTTGATTATATATTTATAAAATATTTCAATATTGGGATAACACGCCATCGCCATGTGAAGTGCCGGTCTGCTAGATCCTCTGGATCTCAAAAACTTTTCCATGCTTTACGTACGATAAGAGGAATCGAAACCATTCATACCCTATACAAACAAAGGCGGAGTCTTCAAATAGACTCCGCCTTTTCAGCCTACAATGAACTAAAACAATTACTAACCACGGCCTAAATGGTTTGCCGCATTTATATACATAAAATAAAAGTAATAGATGTATGAAAGAATTTTTATACTTATGAAAGAATTTTGTAACACTTTTGAGAGAGAAATGAAAGATGTATTAGATATGATGAAGTTGTTCTTAATAGTAGGTGTTCTAACTCACCTGAAAATCAAGGAGGAAAAATAACAATGAAGAAATTGAAGCCAGCACTTAGTGTATTAGGTAGTGTATCGATGGCACTGACTTTAGCATCCCCTGCTTTAGCAGATATAAAACAGCCGAATGCAGGAAGCACAATTGAAATGTTCAAAGAGGATGCAAATGCAAAAGAAGGAAAAGATCTTATCTATGGAACTGATGGAAAAAAGGGAAAGATGTCTACTGAAAAAATTGAAATACAAAATAGCGATTGGGATCAAGATGGTATTTCTAACGACTTAGAAATAAAAGGCTATAAAATTGAGTTCAATCGACAAACCGGGAAAAATGAAGCACAGGCATGGGATCCAGAGCGAGACAAAGATAAATTAAAATTTATTACAAATCCTATGAGCGCGAATTCGGATGGAGATCCTTTTACAGATGCATATGAAGTTCAGTATTATGGCAGTAACTCTGATACTGAGTTTAATCCAATGGTTGCAAATATACCGAATTTGCAAGTTGGTATAAAACGTATTGGGGTTACTCCTCTTGCGGCTATTACGGATTCAAACGGTGGGTCCATTGATAAAGGTTGGGAAAAAAGTGTATCGACACAACATTCGTTTGGTGTAGGAGCAGGTGTCGAAGGTGGTGTGGAAGGTTCCGCAGCCGGTCCTGTTCCTTCTGGGAAGGCCTCATTAAATGTAAGCTATGGATACTCGAAAACATCAACAGATACCGAAAGATATTCTTCTAATATAGATTGGTCTACCGCAAAAACTGTTGATTCGGCAAAAGCAGCAAAAGTGAGCTTACAGTTAGAATATAAAAATACAGGGACGGCGTCTGCTCAAAATGTTTCTCCTCATTTTAACATTCGTTTAGGAGACAAGATTATCAGTACAGTAAAGGCAACACAAGATCGTTATAAAGCAAATCAGTTAAGTACAGAAAAAGGTGGAAGAAATACAACAGAAGTATTGATAGACAGTGTAGATAATCAAGCAGATGTAAATATTTACTTATCGTTAGATGAATTGAAAGCTGTTGAACAAGGTGCAATTCTTTCTGTTGAAGTACTACCTACGAGTACAATGGAATTGTATATTGAGAAAGATGGAGAATTTATGAATTTAGGAGATTCAGGAAAATTTGAATCTCGTGTAAATGCTTCGACTACAATACTAGAGACTGATATCGGGAACAAACCGAAGTTTAGAATGTATGCACCAGAAGGTGTTGGTAGTGATACAAATTTAACGTTTAACGAGGTTCTGAAGCATGTTAAAGTAGATTCTAAAAAGATAAATGAATTTATAGATAATAGCAGAGGAGATCAAGTTATCATTGCGAAAGAGAATCTAGAAAATGCTAAAAAATCTTATGTTTCGAAAGTCGCAAAAGTTGGTGTTTTCACAAAAATTCAGCAACCGGAATTGTCATATAGTGCTTATGATCCATTTACGAAAAAGTTTTATGCAGCAGTCGTACCTGGCTTATTCGGAGCGAGTAATGAAATCTCTGTTTCTTTTGAAAATAAAAATTCCAAACAAACAAAACAAGTAACATTAGTGAGAAAAGGAAACGTATATGAGTCTAAAGAAGCTGTAAGCTTGAATGATTTCAATCCATCACAAAAAGTTACATTTGAAATCAATGATGCACAAAAGAAACTTCCGACACAAAAAATCTCTACAGTTGTTACGTATAATAAAGAATATGAAAATTATTTGACCCATCGATTCAGCGACGAACTTATTGTAGAAGGAACTCCTTATACTCTGAAGGCTAGTGGATATCCTGTACTCAGTTATAAAGGAAATGATAAATGGCAATACCTTGCGTATGGTGGGAATTACACTCAACCAGTTAATGTAATTATTGAAAGAAAAGGGCAGCCTAAACCTGGACAACCAATCAAAAAAGGTGAAGAGATACACATTAAAGTTCAAAATAGTGCTTATTCAGGCTATGAATATTTAAAACTTCAAAATGGTTATATCCATTTTGACCAAAAACAAAATGCAAGTACTTTTAAATTTAATCATACACATAGCCCAGGCAGCTATGATTACCAGAGAGAATGGAACCTACAATCTGATGGTAACAATATAGGGTTGGATAAGGGTGGATCTGGTTATGTGACATATGGTAATGATGTGCAGGTATATCCTGTTGGTAATGGTAATGTGATTTTAGATAGATGGAGTTTCGACAAAGCTAAGTAAAAGGGAACGGTTTTGTTGCAAAGTTTAAAAAAACATCGGTAATGGACTGCACCCAAAAAGTTAGAAATAAGAATGTAGGCTGCTAATAGGGAATGAGTTCGATATTGAACTCATTCCTTTTAATGTATCCTTCATTCGTTTGTACTTGTAATCATAATCATGTATGTAAAAACCCATGGCTAAAGTAGTGGTTTTTTACTATGAAGATCTTGGAAAACATATACACAATAAAATCAATCCTGACAAGATAAATAAGTAATGTCTGTAATTAAAAATCTGATTTAAATTTTCGATTTATATGATTGGGATACTACTATTTTAAGTGTTTATCTAGTCATATAAGTAATCAAATGCTAAAATTATCATCTAGATTATATTGGCACTTTTAATCGTTTTCAGTGACCATAAGACCAAAGTGTAGGATTCTGATTTAGATCTACGATTAGTCGTTACATCTTCCTATCTGAATTTTATATCTGTATTAGATGAAAGCATATAAGAGAACCTTTTGTATTATTGGTGAAAAAGAAGCGAGGATTACAGATGAAAAAAAGAATTTTAATCGTAGAAGATGAAGAAAATATTCGAGAAGTATGCAAACGGTATTTAGAAAGAGAAGAATATGAAGTATATACCGCTGTAAATGGTACAGAAGGTTGGAATTTATTCCTTACTTATCAACCAGATTTAATTATTTTAGATTTGATGATGCCGAAAAAAGATGGATGGGAACTATGCGAGGAAATTCGTCAACAATCCAATGTCCCTATTATTATGTTAACGGCTAAGGGCGAGGAAAGGGATCGAATTTTAGGCTTAACAATGGGCGCAGATGATTATGTAACAAAGCCATTTTCCCCTCGTGAATTAGTATTAAGGGTTCAAATTATACTAAGAAGAGGTAGCCAGGTACCGATACAAGCAAAAGAATCCTTATCGGAAGTGATAGAATGTCCAGATTTAAAGATTTATCCAAAGACGAGATGTGTATTGGTTTGTGAAAATAAAGTGGAGTTAACAGCGAAAGAGTTTGAGGTACTTTATCTCATGGCAAAGCATCCAAAACAAGTTTTTTCTCGTTCGCAACTTCTTGAACTCATTTGGGATACTGAATATGAAGTGGCTACAAACATAGTAACTGTTTTAGTCAGTCGTTTACGTGACAAATTGGAGAAGCATACGATAAAGAGTCGCTGGATTCACACGGTTTGGGGGATAGGATATCGTTTTGAGCCAAATGGAGGAAGTGAAACATGAGATTACGTATTCAATTATTACTGATGAATGTATTAAGTACGAGTATCATGGTACTTGCTATATGGTATAGTGAGACGAAAATGTTACTTGAACCAGAACAAACAAGGCTATTAACAATAATTGCGGTTGTGGCATTCATGATTTCAACGTTTATTTACTGGTTAATGACACGCCCTATCATGAGATCTATCAAAAATTTAATGGCATTAACGAAACAATTTAGTGATAGACAATTCGAAACAATGTATATAATTGGAAAAGAACCACAGGAGTTTAAAGAATTAGCAACAGCCTTTCAACAGATGGCAAAAAAATTAGAAGAGGGGTTTACTCAGTTAGAAGAAGGAGAAAACGCACGTAAGGAGCTGATTACGAATATTTCACATGACTTACGAACGCCTATGGCCAGCATACAATTGATGATAGAAGCGTTACAAGATAACCTGATTGAAGATCCTGAAATGAGAAAGCAATACTTAGCAACGATCTTAAAAGAAATAGAAAGATTAAGTGGATTAATCAATGACTTATTTGAACTTTCAAAGTTAGAGTTTGATGAAGTAGATTTTCATCCAAGTTTCACACATATAGATAAAGTTCTATTAGATGTATTAGAGTCACATTCTGTCTTATTAGAAGACAAACAGATTGATTTACAATTGCAGGTTCCTGATAGATTACCCCGACTATTAATTATGCCGTGTAAAATAGCAAGGGTCATAGGTAATTTGTTAGATAATGCTATTCGATATTCCCCTGTCTCTGGAACAATTGAGTTGATTGTAGAGGAAAATAAGCAAAATCAACAAGTCCAGTTCATTTTGCGTGATGAAGGAGAAGGAATTTCTCCAAATGACCAACTACGCGTATTTGAACGCTTTTTTAGGACAGATCAATCAAGAAGTTCACAATCGGGAGGATCTGGTCTTGGACTAGCCATTGCAAAATCATTGATTGAAAAGCACAAAGGAGAAATTGGTGTGAGAGATCGCGCAGATAGAAAACAGGGAAGTGAATTTTGGTTTACTCTTCCCATCACATCAGAAAAAAATAAGAACGCCGAAAGACTTTTGTAACATTTATGAAAGAGAAATGAAAGACCTTCTTGTTAACATACTACTACACAGTATATTAACGGAGGTCTTTTACTTTATGAGAAGAAAATATATATGGTTTATAGGTGGATTTATAATTGTCGTGGGAATGTTATGGTCTTTGTTCCGACCGGAGAAATTATTTATTGATAAGCAAGTGAATGAAGCGTTGCCACAGACAGAAATGCAATCAATGAAAACAAAACAAGTTCAAGATCAAGTTATAAGTGCAGGTCAGTTTCAAAACGGTGTCCACGAAACAACTGGAACAGGAACAATCTATCAATTAGCGGATGGAAAACGTGTTTTACGACTTTCTAATTTTTCAACATCTAACGGGCCAGATGTACGAGTAGTATTAGTTCCTACAGATCGTTTGAAAAATAATGAAGATGTGAAAAACCACCAGTATATTGAATTAGGAAAATTAAAGGGAAACAAAGGAGACCAAAACTATGAAATTCCTGAAGGAATAGATGTAAGTGCATATGGTTCGGTTTCTATATGGTGTAAGAGATTTAATGAAAACTTTGGTGCTGTTTATTTTAAAAAGTAAGCAAGAAGGTTCTGGTGCAAATATATGAAGAAGAACAAAATAATAATAGATTCCTAGCAGAATCATATCTTATGTCATAAAATTAAATACTTGATGAATGAACTCTTTCTGATTTTGAATAGACTGATGCCGTAAATGAATATGACCTTTTTTAATTATATGCATGGCTTCAATACCAATTAATATAGAAGTTGCTGTTTTAAATGATTTGAACCCTAACATAGAGTGTATACGCTTCTTAATAAAACGATAATCTTGTTCCACAATGTTATTTAGATATTTTATCTGTCTGATTTGGATGCCTACCGACATCTTTTTCTCTTTTTTCAATTCGGCAATCGCCATCGGATAGGGAGGATTCTTGTCTACTATAATAACACGAAGCCTTGAAACATGAAAAGACCGCAAAGCTTTCTTGAAAAAGCGCTTTGCAGCCTTATGATTTCTTGTTTTATTTAAATAAAAATCAATCATATTTCCATGTTTGTTTTAAAATGACGCCACACTTTCTCATTTAATTCAGGATTATACTGATGAATCCAACGCATGATGGTTGTATGAGCAATATATCATCCAAATAAAAGGAATCAAAAATACTACCACATTTAATATTATCCCGATCTTTGCTCCAGTATTTTTATCTACTATATGAGACAAAATAGCTAAGAGAAATCCAATTGGACAAAGAAATATAGGTAAAAAAATAGAGAGTCCTGGAATTACAGTTAAAGTAATTTTGTATATAAAGTTAACATTGAATATAATCAATAAAACCGGTATTAAAATTGATATAAATGTACCTATCCTATTTTTTTTTACCATAATACCCTCTTTTTTAATTAAAATAATCTATATTTTGGTTCTGGTGCAAATATATGAAGAAGAGCACGGATACTAGTAGGTTCCTAGCGGAATTGTATTTTATACTATAAGTCCAAACACTTTAAACGGTTCCCTGTACGTTATGTTAATCCAATAAAAAGATAAATGGCAGTTCCCCAGATAAACAGGGCGGAGCATTTGTTGAATATGTTCATTAAACCTCCTGTTCCATCTATCTTCTTCATGACTGTACCGGCGAGCGTTAACCCAAAGAACCAAACCCAGGATACTGTAATACATGTGATTGTAAAAATAACTTGTTCCGTTCCGACATATTTTAATGCACTTGTCCCAATAACACCGACTATATCTAAGAGAGCATGAGGGTTTAATAAAGAAACCGATAAAGCAAAGATGACTTGCTGACGGATTGGTAATGCTTTATTTGTTTTACTTGTTGTTGGCTCAGACCTCCAAATAACGTATCCCATGTAAAGTAAAAATAAAATACCAGCAATCATTAGGCTAAGTCGTAGCCATTCAAATTGTAAAACGATAGTGGATAGCCCAAAAACAGCTAAAAGAATTAAAAAAGTATCACATAGTGCAGCTGTAACAGCCGCCGGAAGTGCTCGAATTAGTTTTGGCTGTGTGGCTCCTTGTGAAAATACAAATACATTCTGTACCCCTAAAGGTAAAATGAGTCCGAATGCTAAGATTATTCCATGAACAATGGCTTCCATATAATCAACTCCCTTTCAATTACTATCGTACTATGATAAAACTAAAAGAAAACAACCAATTGGATGGTTTTTTATCCACCCAATTTAGGAGGGAATTAGATGAAATGGAAACCAAATCGTCATTCTCATTTGACCGTTCAAGAGCAAATTGTAGATTGGATAAAATCTCATATTGAGCGAGGTGATTGGACTGTTGGCACAAAGATTCCAACACAACGCCAACTCGCAACTCAATTTAATGTGAACCGAAGTACTGTGCAACTTGTACTTGATGAATTAAGAGCGGATGGTTTGCTCGAATCTAAAGTGGGATCAGGGGTATTTGTGGCCAATAATTCATGGAATGTGCTTTTGAACAGATCTCAACCAAATTGGCAGCAACACATTGAATCGAGTATTCATAAACCAAACTACCATACGATTCAACTCATCAACGAATATGAGCAAATGGATCATATCATCCGTCTTGGAACAGGTGAATTATCACCGGAATTACTTCCAACGAAACAAATTGAGCAGTCGTTAAAAAAGATTTCACTTGAATCAAAGGCAATTGGCTATTCATCACCACAAGGAAGTGAAAAGCTTCGGGGAATTTTATGTAATTATTTAAAAAAACGTGGTGTTCAAACAGCACCAGAGAACATTTTAATTGTTTCAGGTGCACTTCAAGCACTTCAATTAATTGCAGTTGGATTATTAGAAGAAGGATCCATTGTCTTCCAAGAACAACCTTCGTATTTAAATTCTGTGCATCCCTTTCAATCCACTGGAATGCGTATGATTTCAGTTTTAAGAGACGCAGATTTGACAGACAATTTACGGGCACTCAAAAGAAAAAGACAATCTTTATTTTACTGTGTGCCAACATTACACAATCCGACAGGATATACTTGGTCGGTAAAAGAAAAGAAAAACCTATACAATACATGCAAAGAGCTACAAATCCCGATTATTGAAGATGATGTGTATCACGAACTATTATTTGAATCATTTTCTCCTGCCATAAAGTCATTTGATACATCAGGGCAAGTTCTTTATATCGGTAGTGTATCCAAAACGCTAAGTCCTGGATTACGGATTGGTTGGGTTGTTGCACCTTCACCTGTAATTGGGCGATTAGCTGATATTAAAATGCAAACAGATTATGGTTCAAGTGCCTTTTCTCAAGAAATCGTCGCACACTGGATATCATCCGGTTTATACGAAAAGCATCTGATTACACTTCGTAAACAATTGAAAAGAAGGGCTACATTTGTAGAAGAAATATTAGAACAGCAATTTCAAAAAATCGCTACGTGGAAAAAGCCTGAGGGTGGTTTTTATATATGGCTCAGGTTTCATGAACCTATTGTAAATAAGGCGCTATTTTTAAAGTTACTTAAACAAAATGTTTTAATCAATCCAGGTTATATATATGAACCAAGCGATTTACACCATATTCGTCTTTCTTATGCCTACGCATCATTGGAAGAATTAAAAAAAGGATTAAATATTTTACTAGAACTAAGCCGGCATTAATTCTTATCTTAAATGCATTGAATACTCTATTTGTGTATTTCCCTAAAATATATATTATTGCATAAAATCCATGAAAAGACGTTAGTACTCCTTTATCAGACTGTATGGTCGTTTCTATGTGTACAGAAAATCAAAGCATAGAATTCAATAATATCAAGGTTTTCTAGCTATAATCACGTTCATATAGTGTGTACATAATTCAAAGTCCAATTAATCTCTGGATTGTATCTTTCTGTACATGTATTTATCTTTTAAAGATGCTGATAGGATAAGATTTTGTAGTCCTTAGCGTACAATTTTCCCAGAATGATATAGTGACCCCATATAGCTATTTAAGGGAATTCAGCTCATTTTTTCATTTTGGGGGCATTTATTTTTCTTAAGTTGATGGATATGTGGTTCTACCCCACATCCATCAACTTAACGTATATTTTTATACAAAATGCGGTCTTTCCACGTAGTTTTTTATTATCTTGTATAGATG
>NZ_JAWRYM010000759.1:0-260 GCF_046534555.1 Bacillus sp. SIMBA_074
GTTGCTTATATCCGTGTTGTTGAAGGTTCCATTAAAGTGGGCGACAAAATCAAAATGATGTCCACGGGCAAGGAATTTGATGTAACCGAATTGGGTGTCTTCAATCCAAAGACCCAGCTGTTGGATGAACTGAACGTCGGGGATGTAGGTTTCCTTACGGCAGCCATTAAAAACGTTGGTGATACGACTGTTGGTGATACGATTACCGGTGCCGTGAATAGTGCGACAGAACCATTGCCGGGCTACCGGAAGATGAATCC
>NZ_JAWRYM010000760.1:0-259 GCF_046534555.1 Bacillus sp. SIMBA_074
ATCCAGTAGCAAGTTGCCCCCGAGTGCCTTGCCTGTTTTGATATAATTTTGCAAAAGAACGGCGTCCCCGCCGGTTAGACCTGTAACGGATTGCACCCCTTTAAGACCTCTCTCAACCGCTTGCTCCATCACTGTCAAATTCCTGTCCATCTTTTCAATGACCTGTTCTCTCGACAGGCTTGAGAACTCCATTTCTTGTAAAATCATGATTTCCGCGATTTTTACATTTCTACTTTCAGCAAGTTCAACCAACTCTGCT
>NZ_JAWRYM010000761.1:0-259 GCF_046534555.1 Bacillus sp. SIMBA_074
GGCGCTTCGCAGGCGCGGCCGGTCGTTTCACGGTTTGGCACGCAGGCAAGAACGACTATCGCGTGACTGACGGCGCACAGGGTGAAGTAGTCGGCACCCGCGACCAATTCGGCCTTGCTCATGCGCTGGCGAGCCGCCTCTATGACTACTTCCGCCTTCACGTCGAGCAATGAGCGCCACGCGTCAGCACGTCCGGTGCAGGCGCTGCGAAACGCGCTGTTGCCTACCCCGCCTGCTTTCCGAATATGAGACGCCACCG
>NZ_JAWRYM010000762.1:0-259 GCF_046534555.1 Bacillus sp. SIMBA_074
GCAACAAACTTTTTGGTTCATATGCTTATTCCGCCATTTCCCACTCTGAAGATTTTACTGTCTCTTGTTCAAAAGTTTCAATCTCTCTCTGTTTAGCCAGTTTAGAAGCTTGTGACACGGACCATGTTAAATTCCCAAAGGCAATCACTGTCCCGATCGAGATAACTAACACCTTTTTACAAAGTATTTTCTTCAATAGCAACCTCCTGAAAATGTATTGGATTACTTTAAATATAAACCAACACTGTTAACCTAACAT
>NZ_JAWRYM010000124.1:0-440 GCF_046534555.1 Bacillus sp. SIMBA_074
TTTGAGGCATCCATACCCTTTTCTTTCAACTGACTTTTGGTATATTTTCTGTTCAGCCAGGAAGATATCTTTGCACTATCAAGCATTTGCCCCTCTTGAAACAGGTAATCTTCCGGGTCGAATTGGGTTTGGGCCAACCGCATCAATCCATTTTCGAATTCTTCAATATCATATCGGGTATTTAAATTAGATACGACCAAACCGCGTGCTTTTGATGGTTCAAAAGGTAGGATCGTTTGATAATATTCATCCGAAATTTTATACTTCGGAATAATTGCCGTCTCTTTTTTGTCTTTGGAGTCTTGAACTACCTCTTGCTTATCCTCAAAACTAGGCGCACATCCAGCAAGAAGCAGTATAAGAATCATCCCCAAAATAGAGTGTTTCTTCATATCTACACCTCTTATTTTTTTAGTTCCTCAATCAGTCTCTCTTCATCC
>NZ_JAWRYM010000763.1:0-259 GCF_046534555.1 Bacillus sp. SIMBA_074
GAGGAACGCCTGGAGCAGGCAGAGCTCGACCGCCTGTGGCTCCCCGGCGACCCGATCGCCTCCGCGGAACGGCTCGCCGATGCTGCCGCGCGCCCGGACCGGTCGGAGCTCGTGCGCGCCGAACTGGAGACGCAACGCGCGCGTGCGCTGGGCCTCCAGGGGCGGACCGAGGAGGCCGAGGCCTTGCTGGACTCCTTGGAGCCGGCGACGGGCGTTCTGGAGGTCCGGGTGCTGCTCGAGCGCGGCAGGCTGCGCGTCG
>NZ_JAWRYM010000764.1:0-259 GCF_046534555.1 Bacillus sp. SIMBA_074
TTTATATTAAGATCAATGAGTTGAGTAGATGTTCGGGCGGGTTTATGGGTGTTCAAGAAGATTTGAGATGGCGGGGCTGTCAACTCGCGGCTGTTAGCAATTAGAAGAGCGGCATCAGCAGTGTGAACTTCTTCCGTTTATTGTTAGTACTTAGCCGGGTCAGCAGCTTTTTCTAAACCGGCTATAGCATCATTTTAAATTCAAATTATTAGTTGTCGTCAGTTTCTTTCTTCTCTTCTGTCTGTTTTTTGTTATCTTG
>NZ_JAWRYM010000765.1:0-259 GCF_046534555.1 Bacillus sp. SIMBA_074
GTCTGCGCCGGCCCGACTGATCGGCTTCGCAATTTGGGCGGCGGCGATGGCGGCGACCTGCTACGGCCACGCTACGTTTTTCGTGTTCGCGGCCAGTCATGCTGGCGACGACAGGGCTAGTCACGTTACCGCCGCCCCCGTTACTGCGTCACGTGACCCTGTGACTATCGCGCGTGACCGCGCCGCCATAGCGGGCAAGCTCGCTCAGGCGCAGGCCGAGCGATGCCGTCGCGCCTGCCCCGACTTGCAGGCGCGCAGG
>NZ_JAWRYM010000766.1:0-259 GCF_046534555.1 Bacillus sp. SIMBA_074
CTCGACCGCGTAGGCGACGGGTGCAGGCAAGGTTGTCAACAAGCCGATAGCAACCGGAATGAACGACAAGCAAACCATAATCAGGCCGCCAATCAGAAAGGGACGCAATCTGCTTTGCCCAGTCACACTGACGAAGCCTGCACTACCACCTAAAGGGACAATGCCTACTGTTGAAAAAACGGAAGACAACAAATGAGTAAACCCGCCTGCTAACGCACCGCGAGAAAAGCGCTTGGGATCTTCCTTTTGACTATCGCCG
>NZ_JAWRYM010000767.1:0-259 GCF_046534555.1 Bacillus sp. SIMBA_074
TTAATACTTCTATAAAATCTTCTTTTTTCTTGGATTTCACAAAAGTTTGACTGTCGAACGTTTTTACAATATCGTACTCATAAATCCGGTTAAGGGCCACTCTTTTCAATTCAATGGCTATATCCTTGGATTGAATATACCTTATTATTTCGACATCCGCTTTTCTTTTATCTAACACATTCGTAACACGTGTTAAAGAATATGGATTTTCTGAAGCTCTGTTGACATAATAAATAGGTTTTTTAGTAGTTGAAACTGC
>NZ_JAWRYM010000125.1:0-439 GCF_046534555.1 Bacillus sp. SIMBA_074
GCTTCAGCCCGCTGAGTGGTGGTCCCTGTTATGGCAGGCATTTCTGTTGCCTCAAACTCCAAACGATCGATCAGCTTTTTCGGAGGGAGACAAGACTTCCATGTAGCACCTGCATACGTTTTATCCAGGTGATTATGCTTCTCCACAAAAGAGGGAAGGGCCAGCAACCCTTTTGCGTCTTCAGTGGGCAGAGTCGTGTCCAGTGGCTCATTAGCGGATGCGATTTGCATGATTTTGCCGTCTTCAATGCGGAGATGACAGATTTCGGTTAACGTATGAACGACTCCATCATGTCCAGTCTCAAACCCGCTGTCCAAACGAACATTGGTTAACCAGAAAGCGTGACTCACAAAAAACCAGTCCCTTCTCTTTGTTTTCTTAATTGTAGTGAATATTTCGAACAATAATTTTCAGCATCTTTACTTGTTTTTGCATGATC
>NZ_JAWRYM010000768.1:0-259 GCF_046534555.1 Bacillus sp. SIMBA_074
CATCGAAAACCAGGTTCTGCCGGCGGTTCTGCGTATCCTGGAAGGTTTCGGTTACCGTAAAGAAGACCTGCGTTGGCAGAAAACCAAACAGACCGGTCTGACCTCTTGGCTGAACATCAAAAAATCTGGTACCGGTGGTGGTGGTGCGACCGTTAAATTCAAATACAAAGGTGAAGAAAAAGAAGTTGACATCTCTAAAATCAAAAAAGTTTGGCGTGTTGGTAAAATGATCTCTTTCACCTACGACGAAGGTGGTGGT
>NZ_JAWRYM010000769.1:0-259 GCF_046534555.1 Bacillus sp. SIMBA_074
GCAGGAGAATGGACTGTCTGCCCAAGCACTTTATGGCGACTTGTCCCAAAACAAGCGTGAACAGCTGATGAAGCAATTCCGCGAAATTCGTTTCCAATATTTGATCGCCACGGATATTGCAGCGCGCGGGCTTGATGTAGAAGGCGTGACGCATGTCATTAACTACGATTTGCCGAACGACGTGGAGAGCTATATTCACCGTGTTGGACGTACAGGTCGTGCGGGACAAAAGGGAAAAGCGATCTCGCTCATTTCTCCT
>NZ_JAWRYM010000770.1:0-259 GCF_046534555.1 Bacillus sp. SIMBA_074
GCCTGGGCGCTTGCGCGGTTCTGAGGGACAGGCGATGGCGGCATATGTGAATCGATATCAGGAATATGTCGCATGTCGTTGTATTGACGGATAAATCATTACGCGCCATACGCCATGCTGCGCTGCGGCATGCCAAGCCGTGCGCCTGCATGCTGTAGTCCATGTTGTATCTCGTTGCCGGATACCGGGGTCGAATTGGATCGATCCAACCGGCAGCCCTCGGCAAGGGGAGCCATGGCCCGCCAGCAACGCAACCAAG
>NZ_JAWRYM010000771.1:0-259 GCF_046534555.1 Bacillus sp. SIMBA_074
GGTTGGAGTGGACTGGAGATGAGGTGCGATTATACCTCATTGCCTGTGGATCCCGGGGGATTCTCTACCGAATCAGCCCGGACCTTACGTACTATATTTGCTATGAACCTGATGTGCAAATTAGCCAAATTTCTATTTTGTCGGTGTTAGATGTAAGTGAAATAACCTAAGACTATCGACTTGGTTCATAATGTTTGGTAAGATTAGACAATATTCGAGCTTTTTCAACCATATTCAACCATTTACCATCGAACAGGAG
>NZ_JAWRYM010000772.1:0-259 GCF_046534555.1 Bacillus sp. SIMBA_074
CTGTGATCCAATGGCGGCAACCGGGCGGGAGGCCCACGCGGGGAAGCATGGCCATGGCGCCGGACACTGCATCGTTAGCGATTTTCGGGGCTTACCTGTTGGCCGCCACGCTGGCGTCGTGGCGCGGGTTCTGGTGCCGGCATGCGAAGCCGCGCGAACGCGGCAAGGTTGCGCTGGGCGTCATCGGCATGGCCGTGTTCGCCGCGATAGCGCTGCTCCCGGTGGCGCAGGCGCTGCACACCGGGCAGATGCCCTGCTG
>NZ_JAWRYM010000773.1:0-259 GCF_046534555.1 Bacillus sp. SIMBA_074
GCCGAGACGACCCGCAGGTCGGGCCGATGCGCTGTGCGCGAGAGCGATGACGTGGTCACGATCCAGCCTCCTGCCGTCCGTCTCTTCTCAGAGTGCGTCGACTCCCCCTTTTTGTCAAGATCCATTGTTGTTAGAGTGGGGACCATGGAGGACGACAGCCGCGACGACGCGTTGGACAGCATCAGCGCTCTCTCCGATCCGGCGCGCCGGCGCCTCTACGACTACGTCTCCTCCCGCGACACGCCGGTGGGCCGCGAGG
>NZ_JAWRYM010000126.1:0-436 GCF_046534555.1 Bacillus sp. SIMBA_074
GGATTTGTTCATTGATTTTCGATGTCAATGCTGCATCCAGGATTTTACCAGGCTTAAGGACGACGAACAGCAGCAAGGAAGAACCGCGGCCAAGCACTTCTCTATCAATGGCAAGGCTTTCCATAACTTCATCGATCGCTTCGACGACGCGGTAGATATCGCTAGTCCCCATCCGTACACCAGAACGGTTAATGGTCGAGTCGGAACGTCCATAAATGACGCAGCTGCCCTTGTCGTCGATCTTTATCCAATCTCCATGTTTCCATATTCCAGGATACGTATCGAAATAACTCTCGTAATATCTTGACCCGTCTTGATCATTCCAGAAGTAAAGCGGCATGGACGGCATCGGTTTAGTAATGACCAATTCACCGACTTCATTAATCAATGATTGACCTTGTTCATCAAAGGCTTCTGCACGAACACCTAATGCCCT
>NZ_JAWRYM010000774.1:0-259 GCF_046534555.1 Bacillus sp. SIMBA_074
CGATGAAGCGACATGCATTACGATTGCAGGCATGGGAGGGACTTTAATATCAAGTATATTGGAAAGCGGAAAAGGGAAACTCGGCAAGGCGGAAAGGCTTATTCTTCAGCCTAATGTCGGTGCAGCGAATGTTCGCAGTTGGCTAATCGATAACGGCTGGGAACTTAGCGGAGAGGAAATCCTTGAGGAAGATGGGAAAATTTATGAAATCTTAATTGCTGAAAAAGGGGAACCGCTTCGCCCTTATCATGTAAACAGG
>NZ_JAWRYM010000775.1:0-258 GCF_046534555.1 Bacillus sp. SIMBA_074
CGTCGTTGTTGAAAGATAGTCAGTACTTACATACCCATCTATTCCATTGGCCTTGATCTTCGCCCAGCCTTTGGATTCCGAATACACCGTCACCTGTGTGCCCCTTGTCAGCTTCGCGACTATGCTGGCACTTTCCGTTCCGCTTTTTCGCATATTAAGTGAACCTGTACTGACATTCACATATTTCGTTGTCGTTTTAACGGTTTCCGCAGCTTTGGTTACCGTTCCAGGTTTTGTCGTCGATAGATACTTGGTACT
>NZ_JAWRYM010000776.1:0-258 GCF_046534555.1 Bacillus sp. SIMBA_074
GGCTTCGGTATTACGCATGGTGCACACGTAGGTATCGGATCTTTGCCAATCGTATTATTCGGGAATGAAGAACAAAAGAAAAAATATCTCCCTTTACTGGCAACGGGAGAGAAAATTGCTGCGTATGCATTGACGGAGCCCAGCTCAGGTTCAGATGCCTTAGGAGCAAAAACGACAGCGAAATTGAATGCAGAAGGAACCCACTATATTTTAAATGGTGAAAAACAATGGATTACGAATGCAGGTTTTGCAGATGTC
>NZ_JAWRYM010000777.1:0-258 GCF_046534555.1 Bacillus sp. SIMBA_074
GCTGACCCCCCTTTTCATTGCCGGACATATATTCACATGATGGTTTCATTTTATCATGCCTTAATTAAAAAGAGGGACACAACGATATGTGCCCCCCTTTTGCTGTTAACGGCTTACTTCCGCTTTAATCGCTGCAACAAAATCTTCAAAAGCGATTGTTTCCGATTTTTGTTCACCGTATTTTCGTACATTCACACTGCCTTCTTTGGCTTCATTATCTCCAACAACCAGCATGTACGGGATTTTTTGCATTTGTGC
>NZ_JAWRYM010000127.1:0-436 GCF_046534555.1 Bacillus sp. SIMBA_074
CTTGGGCTCTATATCCCGGTCTGTGGCTTGGCAAAGGACGAGAAGCACCGTACTGCACAGCTTCTGTTTGGAGACCCGCCAGAGCCGGTCAATCTGAAGCGCGACAGCTACGAGTTTTATTTGCTGCAGCGCATTCAGGATGAGGTGCACCGTTTTGTAATCACCTTCCACCGGCAGTCCCGTACGAAAACGATGCTCTCCTCTCAGCTGGATGAGATTCCGGGCATCGGGGAAAAGCGCCGTAAGCTTCTCTTTACGCATTTTGGCTCGATGAAGAAAATGCGCGAGGCTACGGTAGAAGATTTCCGTCAGCTAGGAATCGGCGACAAGCTGGCAAGAGAAATAATCGCCCATTTGCGAAAGCTTGAGTCGTAGAAATAATCCGAAAAAACGATTGAACGATTTTTCGTCCCATGATATAATGCGATTCAAACAG
>NZ_JAWRYM010000778.1:0-258 GCF_046534555.1 Bacillus sp. SIMBA_074
GGTCGCCGTCCACGGCTGCGCCGTCGGCTGGCGCTGCGTCGCCGACCGGCGCTGGGTCGCCGTCTGCGGCTGCGCCGGCAGCGACCTCACGGCAGGACGGTGCTCGGCCGGGGGAGGAGCTCGGTTCGGACGACCCGGTCGACGCCGCTCGGGCGGTGCTCGACGCCCGGTATGCGTGCTTCGCCGTGCGACCCGTGCTCCCCGCTTGCCTGAGCCGCCTGCTGGACGGTGATGCGGCCCTGATGGATGAGGAGGCGG
>NZ_JAWRYM010000779.1:0-258 GCF_046534555.1 Bacillus sp. SIMBA_074
GTCTGAGGTTGCTGGTAAATGCTGCTAACACCATAAGCACGGGCTTCAGCGTGAACCTGCCGCCAGGGTAAATGCTCCAGTCCGAGTAATTGCTTAATTAAAGCTACCTTTTCCTGTGATGCCACACTGGCATAATAAATTGCTTTCAGCGGTAGTTTTGCTAAATTCTCGGGCGCAAGCTGCGGTAAAGCAGTGACTTTACCTTGTTTAACCAATGCTGCTTTTTCTCGGGTGTTCCCAATGTCCAACAATAAGTAC
>NZ_JAWRYM010000780.1:0-258 GCF_046534555.1 Bacillus sp. SIMBA_074
GCAGTCATTCAACGGGCAACATGGCCGGACCAAAAAATAGTCCGTACCACGTTAGTTAATTTAGATGATGATATGCGTAAAAATGGTATCCGCAAGCATGCAATGATTTTGGCTGGATGGGCGTTAGACCCTACTATCCATGATAAAGATGAATACCGTTCAAAACTATATGATGCGAGTTTTACCCACGGTTTCAGAAAAGGTGTTAAGCCATGATCATTGAATTGAAGGAAGAGGAACTTGCTCCCATTAAACAGT
>NZ_JAWRYM010000781.1:0-258 GCF_046534555.1 Bacillus sp. SIMBA_074
CGAGGAAATGGCGCAAATTACTACTGACAATGCCAAGCGTTTGTTTCGACTAAGCAAATAAACAAAAGCGAGAAATCACGGCTTTCGTGGATTTCCCGCTTTTTTGTCGTTGTTCTACTCCTTTTTATCGACGCATACCATGAACAATGTGTCGAACGATTATTGTCCATCCGACACGTGCTCTCGACAGGAAACAGCTACCATTCGCCATTGGTTTTTTGCTAGTCTGGTTCCATTATCGCTTCGGCCAAAGTAGGG
>NZ_JAWRYM010000782.1:0-258 GCF_046534555.1 Bacillus sp. SIMBA_074
TTTCATGGTCAGTTTCCCCCTTGTAAGCATGCAAAAATTCCCGGCCGACGAATAGGGTATGTCAATACACAAACCCCATTCGTAGCCGGGAATTTACGGTTCCCTGTAGAGACCCTCAAACCATATTTCTGAGGATATACGAATCGTATCATTCATCTAGCCAGTTACGTACTGCACAACAAAAATTATTGTAGCGCACAAGCTGAATCAGGTCAATATAATTTATCGATTTCGTTCGTGTTATGAGCAACAATAGAC
>NZ_JAWRYM010000783.1:0-258 GCF_046534555.1 Bacillus sp. SIMBA_074
TCCAAAGCGCCGCCGCACGCATGATCTCGGCAGGCGTCGAACACGGCGAACATGTTGGCATCCTGATGGGCAATTCCGTCGACTGGGTTGTCCTCTTCTACGCGGCGGCGTCCATCGGCGCGGTCACGGTTCCTGTCAACACTCGCTTCAAGCTCGACGAGCTGAACTATTGTCTGAAGCAAGGTGACGCACGCGTACTGTTCTATGTCGATACGTTCCTCGGTATCGACTACTCGCAGTTACTGCGCGACGTGGAGC
>NZ_JAWRYM010000784.1:0-258 GCF_046534555.1 Bacillus sp. SIMBA_074
GGCTCCCTCTGGTCCACCTGCTGCACCTGCCCTGTAAATACGCCTTTTACTGGACCAACACTCACTCCCATTTCGGCTTGATAAATGCCATCGTCCATCTGGGCAAAGGATTTGCAGCCTGGAATCGATTTTTTCAAAACTTCTTCGTTCTGGATAAGCTTCCAAACGACATCTCTTGGAATGTCAAAAGTGTATGTATGCTCGAATTTCACAAATCTCACTCCCCGCTGTCGATTTTCTTGTCTCTTTGAGTGAAGT
>NZ_JAWRYM010000785.1:0-258 GCF_046534555.1 Bacillus sp. SIMBA_074
ATATACAGGGAAATCGACCGATCAAAAATACAGTTTGACTTTTTAGTAACAAGAGAAGAGGTTGGTTTTTATGATAAAGAAATATTATCATTAGGTGGCAATATACATAACATTCCTCATGTTAAGAAAATAGGATTGAAAAATTTTAAAAAAAATGTAGATGTATTTTTTCAAGAGAATAATCAATGTAGTATTGTTCATTGTCATATGAACACTTGGGCGGGATTTTTTTTGCCAATAGCGAAGAAAAATAAGATT
>NZ_JAWRYM010000786.1:0-258 GCF_046534555.1 Bacillus sp. SIMBA_074
GTGTTTTTCCCATGTGAATGTCCTCCTTCAATGTCACTTGCTTTTATTTAACTTTGCAAGATCGATGCCAACAAAAAGACCACTAGGAATCACGCTGATTCAGCGAATTGAACGCAAAATATTTTTGCATGCAACATTTTCTTATTAGAGCTATGCATAAACATTTTGCACCACCTTTGTTTCGTGTTATGATATTTTTATGAAGAAAGGCTGGTGAATTACTGTGTCGTCTTCGATGCCCTATTCTACACTCGACAC
>NZ_JAWRYM010000787.1:0-258 GCF_046534555.1 Bacillus sp. SIMBA_074
TGCTAGTAAAGAACATGATGTAGTCATGGGAATTGGTGATGTACAGATGCTCAACAAAGTCGTCATTTTTGGTTCCGAGTCCCTGAATTCCTCTTCCGCCCCGCTTTTGTGCACGGTACGTAGAAACAGGGAGACGCTTGATGTATCCATCATGGGTCAACGTAATGACCACATCTTCTTCTGGAATTAAATCTGCATCCTCGATATGATTCTCGTCAAACGTGATTACAGTACGGCGAGCATCGCCAAATTTCTCTT
>NZ_JAWRYM010000788.1:0-258 GCF_046534555.1 Bacillus sp. SIMBA_074
GGGAATGTACGGGAGCTAAAGAACACGATCGATTACATGCTTGCTGTTTGCTATGTACGAGATGCTCCTTATGCACAAAAAAGTGTACCCTAGCTCACACCTAGAGTACACTTTTCATTTGCGTTATTTAACCGAATACATAGTAACGAGCCAAATCAATCCGATACTCTTTAATCAGCTTGTCGATATCTTTTTGCCCGCGCATTAGGATTTCATGATACTTTTCGATCTTTTCTTCCGGCATGCGGTAATGAGGTC
>NZ_JAWRYM010000789.1:0-258 GCF_046534555.1 Bacillus sp. SIMBA_074
GGCCGACCGCCGCCAGCGGGTTCTCCTCCAGGCTCGGCCCCTCCGCCGCGAAGGCGTCGAGCATCGCACGGAAGCCCGCTGTGTGGTCGGGGATCTCGAGCGTGCGCTCGGTGGTGCCGTCCGGCCCTCGGTGCGTGGTGTGCCCGCTCTTCTCGCCGATCCGCTCCACCAGTCCCGACGCCAGCGACTCCTCGGTCTCGCTGTCGATCAGCTGGTACTTGAAGGAGGACGAGCCGCTGTTGACGACGAGGACGGCGC
>NZ_JAWRYM010000790.1:0-258 GCF_046534555.1 Bacillus sp. SIMBA_074
CAGGTACTGGTGCTGCTGCGCCAGCAGCAGGCCGGTCTGCGCCTGGGCGTCGGCCAAGGAGGCCTGGGCTTGGAGGCCGAGAGCAGCGGTGCCCCCGACGGCGACGACCGTGAACGCGACGACGCCGAGGACTCCCCACACCAGCGAGCGGCGGACGCCCTTCGCCTTGCGGTCGGCCAGGATCTCGGGCGGCATGAGGGACGCGCGGGCCTCCGCTCCGACCTCCAGCGGCAGACCGCCCCCGCGGCCGCTCGTGCT
>NZ_JAWRYM010000791.1:0-258 GCF_046534555.1 Bacillus sp. SIMBA_074
GGGCTGGCGCCGCGAGGAGCTGATCGGCGACGTGCTCGACCAGTACCAGCGGCACCGCCTGTTCCTCGACGCGGTGCGCTGAGCGCGCACGCGGCTCAGCCCATCAACTCCAGCCACTGCTGATCGGCCTCGGCCAGCTTGGCCGCCACGCTGTCGCGGTCGCGCCCCAGGGTCGCCATGCGACCGCTGTCGGCATAGCTGGCCGGATCAGCCAACTGGGCGTCGAGCTCGGCCAGCATGGCTTCCAGTTCGCCGACG
>NZ_JAWRYM010000017.1:0-104213 GCF_046534555.1 Bacillus sp. SIMBA_074
TCGAGCTCCGATAGAATATCGAATCTCGATGGCTGCTTAGTCTTTTTCATACTGTCTACTTGACAGGGGTAAGACCACACTTTTGATAGTCTCTTTTTGTTGTCATTATTATTTCGTTTCACCATCGCCTTGCTGTGCATCAAACGTCCAAGTTAATTGTAACTTATCGCCTTGGAATTCATTTTGGTCTTTTTTATTATCAACGAATTCAAATTTCACTTTGAATTTATCAGATTTACCTGCAGAAATACCTTTTTCATCCCAGAACCAAGCAGCTAAATCATTATTTACTGCTGTAAGTGTATCACCCTTCAATTTATCTAATGTAGTTTCTTTCACAATCGTCTCATGCTTATCTACATTTTTTAAGAATGTTACTTTAATATGTTTACCAAAATCATCTTTATTATCTTTCTTCGTATCTTCTACATTATAGTCTGTTTTTAATAGAACCTTTTTAATATCTAAAGAGCCTTTATTTTCTAGTTTAAATTCTTTTTCAATTGTATCACCAGGTTTTAAATTCGATACATTAACAACTGTTGATGGACTTAATGATAAATCAAGCGTACCAGCCGCAAATGTATTATTTGACACTTCTTTATCGCTAAAGAATGCAAATGTTCCTCCACCAACTAATGCTGCTCCTAATACTGCTGATGCGATACCCATTCCTAATTTTTTCTTTAAAGTCATGTCCATATCCCCTTAATATATATATATATTTGTTAACTTCCTAAACGGAAAGTATAACCAAACGAACTAGACGGATTGTTCTACTTTTTTATCTTTCTTTTCTCCGTCAATGCTACGAATAGCGCCAAAAATAGAAATTGCGGAATAGCCAAGTAAAAAGACTCCAGGAATAATGAGCAGTAATGCTGCTCCCGCTTTTGAACTCGCATAATTCAGTCCATAACCAACGTATGGAACTGTAATATCTGCATACTTTCCAATTACATTCTCTGCAAGTACTGGTGCTAAATCTGGTCCGTTGTTGTTATCCCCTTTTGTTTCATACATTACTTTTCCATTTGTATCTTTCACACCGATAATACGGTGAGTGATAATTTTGTCATCTTTCTCTTTAAACGTAATAACATCACCTTTTTTATATTTAGAACCATCTTTCGTTGGCTCTATCGCAATGATTGATCCTGTTAAAAATGTTGGTTCCATCGATCCTGAAAGAACGCTCTTAAATTGATATCCCATCACTGTTGGATCCCCGCCACTCGCTTTTGAAGAAATAACTACAAAAGCTAAACAAACCATTACCGCAAATAAAACAAATGAGATAACGTTGCTAATCACCTTCCAAATTAATTTCATCGTCTCTCTCCCTCTCCGTTGTTTTATGTTATTTGAAGTATACAATATCCACTTTAGTTCTCTAACAAGAACACAAGTAAATAATATAACGAACGATTTGGAAATGCAATAAGAAAATTTACAATTATTAGTTAAATTATTTTTGAAATGCATACAAAAAAGACCGTGACAAAATCTCATCACGGTCTACTAGCAATTTATTTTTCTTCTGATTTCATCCCTTGGTTATTTCGGCGCAGCACTACATATAAAATCGCTCCAAATAATAAAATCGCACCTATTCCAACACTTATCACTTTCACATTCGATTCCTTTACTTCAGGTGCAACTGTATCTTTTTTAGGCATCGCAAAAGTAACATCTTCTTTTGAAAGAACATTTATAGTCGCAATCGTTTGATTATTCTTTATAATATCTACCGCACCAACTACTTCACCGCGATGAATTCCTTTTTGATACAAAGATTCTTTATCCACTGAATTAACCCGAAAAGCCGTTTTTATATTTTTCCCTTCATCTTTCTTTAGCATAAGCTCTGCACTTTTTTCCAGCTCAGAATCAACATCTTTATTTAAATACTTTGCCTTTTGGTGCCAACTATGTTTATCTAGTACAGTTTGCTTCGTAAATTGCCCAAAAGAATATTCCGCCATCTGCTTCAAATCTTCATAAATTTCAGGTCTTTGAGAAGCCATTACTACATTTATAATACGATTACCATCCTTCTCATTTAATAAAACGAGCGTATTGCGTGCTTCATTCGTAAATCCTGTCTTACCACCCATGCTATATGGATTTTCAAAATAAGTAGACTTATTAAAAATAGAAACTGTTTGCGTAGATGTCGTAACCGTCGTTCTTTTCGTATTCATCGCTTGTAAAATTTCAGGATACTTTTGCACACCTCTCGTAATCATGGCCATATCATATGGCGTCGTATAATGATTTGGATCATGCAATCCATTTGGCGTTACAAAATGACTATCTTTAGCCCCTAATTGCTTCGCCCTTTCATTCATCATATTGGCGAAGTTTTCAACACTTCCTCCAATACGCTCCGCAATCGCATACGACACATCATTCGCACTCAGCACCATTAAAATCATAAGTGCAGTATTTCTATTAATAGTCTCACCAGGGTGAAACTCAATTTGATAATTACTCTTCTCTTGATCTAATGCTAATTGTGAAAACGTAAATTGATCCTCTGGCTTCGTATGCTCCATCAGTAAAATCGCCGTTAACACTTTCGTCATACTAGCAGGGAACGCACGATGATGTGCATTTTTGTCGTACAACATATCTCCTGTTTTCGCATCAATCGTAGTCGCAAACTGACTAAAAACATTCGGCCCTTCCGCAGGTGGAGGTGCCACTTGCTCCGGATTTACTCCAATATTCGTCTCAGCATATAACGTCATAGGTGTCAAAAAAAATAAACAAATAACCATAACAAAAACCGAAATTTTCTTAAAATTTACCATATGACTCTCCCTTTTCCCTTTACTTTCACATTCTATAAAATACCTCTACCAACCTATATGTAATTTGTATTAATTTGGAAGAATATTCACTTTTTTTACTATATCACACTTTTACGATTAGGAACATAAATATACAACAAAAAATAAGAAGGAATTACTCTTTCTTATCCTTCTCATCAATCAACGAATCTATTAACTTTTGCCCAGCTTCTTCGGGCGTAATCTCGTCCGTCATACCCATAAACGACCAACCTTTAGAATCGACCCACTCAACGAACTCTTGTAAAAACTCATCATGCGTCACATCCACATCAAGAATCGAACCATCAATCGAAATCGTTCTATTTCTAGACACACGCATCTTAAACGTTTTTCTTACCATTACAATTATTCTCCCTCTACTCCTGAATATTTATAAATATCTTGTACTTCTTTTATACATGATTTCTTGAAAATTGTAAAAAGGATATATTGGCCAATTTGCATATTAAAAATGAAAATCTCTTATTATATGACCCTCACACTACATTCATTTAGTCATAAATTACGGAATACATCCATATAAAAAAACAAACCAACTTACATTCTATCACACTAACTACACTTGACTTTAGTACGATCAAATAGAATATATTAGAAAACACCTTAAAATGAGGAGGAACTCCATGGCGCGTTGTACATATTGTAAAACGAAGTGGAAAATAAAAGATGTATGGTCGATACTCGTAACATTTGAAAAAGATTGTCCGTATTGTTTTGGAAGGCAATATCTATCAAAGAAAACATTGAACGCTATGCCAGAACTTATAAGCTTACCTTTACACTTCTTATTCCCTTTTCTTGTTGACTTAAGCGATGAAGGTCCTTTGGATTGGTATCGGAAATCATAACACTTCAGCATCTTCTATTTATTAAATATAAAAACATACATACTAGTATACCTCTGAAATAAAACCTATTTTATATTGCACTACCTCTTTAAAAACTTACTACACAAAAACATTGTAAATTTTCAGTTAATTATATATAATTGCTTTAGCATAATTATTAAAGATGCTATTATATATAGCATTTTTGAAGATCCCGTAGCTCAGCAGGGAGAGCGCCACCTTGACAGGGTGGAGGTCGCTGGTTCGAGGCCAGTCGGGATCATATGAGAAACCCCTTGATAGTCACGGGGCTTTCTTTATGTAGCAAATCAATATATTATTTTTATAATAAATTTTTTATATACTGTTCAAGATTTGATCAATAGCTCTCTTTTGGTTAACGATTAATTTTTCATATGAAAATAGACTTATGATTTTAAATCTCTTATTAGATTTGAGTCAATATTTTAGACAAAAAAATTCAATCTAAGCTAGCTTTATTTTATTTGATTTACTTCTATTTATAATATCGTTCACCGTGATATAGCAAAGTGCGATTCTAAACTTGTAATATTCAACATGTCTTCAAAAAGCAGTAAATATATCAACTTCTTTCAACTTATATTCATTTCGATTGAAACATTGCGTAAGATTCTGTGAAACTTCCAGTTCATCAATCGCTAATATTATATTTATACCCTTTCCCCTACTTCTTTTCCTCAATTTTTGAGAAAGACATAAATTATATCAATCATCACTCTGCGTTGTTCGCCAGAACTCAATTCTTCACTCTCTTCTTGGGAGCTTTTTAAAGTTTTCTTTGAAAAATAGCCTAATACAATAATTTTTATATTTATTTATATATATTTTGTAACAACAAAGAACTACATAGATTAACTATGTAGTCTTTTTAAATATGAATAGGCCAATCTTATTTTTTCCCTAACTTGATTGCCTTTTTTATATTACTGAATGCACCTTTACCATATAATAATACGCCACCGCGGTAAACACGACTCGTTAAACCAATCATCATACATATTGTTGCTAATAGAATCGCTAATGCAAGCGCAATCTCCCATACTGGGATATTGAGGAATCCAATTCGTACGAGCATAACAATAGGAGTAAAGAAAGGTATATAGCTAGTAATGGTAACAACCGTGCTGCTTGGATTTGACATTCCATAAAGTGCGATATACAAAGCAGCAATTAACATAAATGTCAGCGGCATAACAGCTTGAGAAGATTCCTCTATACGACTAATAACAGAGCCGAGTAGACAAGATAATGAGCCATATAATAAGAATCCTAATGTGAAGAATAGAATCCCATAAAACACTAGAGTAGGAGCAACAGAATTTAAATCAATACTATTTAAAATATCATTTTTCGAATCATTAATTGCTGTTTTATACCCTACAGTTGCGACCAAGCCCCAAATTATTATTTGTGTAATACCTGCCAATAATGTTGAGAAGAGCTTCGCATATAAATGTTTTGTAGGCGAAATACTTGAAACAACTAACTCCATTACACGAGAAGATTTTTCTGTTGCAACATCTGTAGCTAATTGTGCAGCATACATTAATATCATTACATAATTTAGCATGATAAAGGTATTAATTAAAATTCCTACACCCTCTGTATGTTCTCCATCTTTAACCTTATCTGAAACAGTTTTGGTTTGTATTTCTACTGGCGTTGTTAACACCTTTAATTCATCTTGCGATAGATTCAATTGCTGAGCGAAATTAGAAGATTGTATTTGAGATAAAATAGTTTGAACCTTGCTAACATCTTGCTGATTTACATCTGTCTCAGTTATATACGTAGCCTTTAGTTGTTTATTATCCAATTCCTCTACAACGATTGCATATGTATAATCACCATTTTTAACACCTGATTCTGCTTTTTGTTTATCCGTACTACGCTTAACATGTATCTTACTATCGACATTTTTAAACACTTGATTAATAGTTGTATATAATTCTTCTTTTTCTGTAACAACAACAACTTGATCGTCCTCGTTACCTGCAAAATAGTTATAAATCTTGTCAAAATTCATCAATCCTATAATTAACATAGAAATTATTATTGTAATAGCAAAATATGATTTTGATTTCACCTTAGATTTATAGTTTTGTAAAAAAATTGTCCAGAAACTACTCATGTTGCGCACCTACTTTCGCAATAAAGATATCATTTAATGTAGGCTCTTCTACTGCAAACTTTTTAACATACCCTAACTTCGTTATTTCTTTAAATAAAACATGCGAAACTTCTTCATATGAAATTTTAAGAGTAACTGCATTCTTACGTTTCTTCATACTTTCTACACCTTTTATTTCTTTCAAATGGTCAAAGTCATGATCGCCAACGATTACAACATTCTTTTTACCAAAATCACTTTTAATTTTTGCAATGTCTCCCTGAACAACAGGTACTCCTTTGTGCATGATACAAATGTGTTGACATAACTCTTCCACATGTTCCATACGATGTGAACTAAAAAGAATGGACGACCCTTGTTTTTGCATATCAAGAACGGCTTCTTTTAACATTTCAACATTTACTGGGTCTAAACCACTAAATGGTTCATCTAAAATTAAGAGTTCAGGCTTATGTATAATCGCTGTTATCAGCTGAATTTTTTGCTGATTCCCTTTTGAAAGTTCTCCTACTTTTTTGTTCAGATTCTCAGTTATATTAAAACGCTCCAGCCAATAGTGAAGTTCTTTTTCTGCATCTTTACTTTTCATGTTCTTTAGTTTTGCAAAAAAGTTAACTTGTTCTTTGACAGTCATTTTCGCATAAAGCCCACGTTCTTCTGGTAAATACCCAATCTTATCCGTAACATCATAATTTATAGGTTTACCATTCCATGAAATAGTTCCGCTTGTTTTTGATAAAAGTCCAAGTATCATTCGAAATGTAGTCGTTTTACCCGCTCCATTTCCGCCCAAGAATCCAAATATTTCACCTTTTGGTATCTCGATATTCAAATTATTCACTGCAACATGCTCGTCAAATTTCTTTGTTAAATCTTTAATTAGTAAACTCATTATCCACGCCCTTAATTCCCAAGATGATTTATTTATACAATTGTATATCCATAGTCAACAACAATATTTTGACCTCTAATGGCACCGCTTTTATCAGACATTAAAAATAAGATGACATTTGTAACATCTGAAATTCTAACAATTTCCCTATATGGTATCTTTTTCAATAACTTATTTCCTTCAAAAATCATTCATTACCAACAAATGTTATATTTATCATTATAAGGTTAGCATAAGATTTAGAATAACCAATATGTAATTTTGCATATTTTAATATTTTCATAAAGTATTTCTTCGGAAAAAATTTTCGTTATGTACTTTAAAACAACTTATAGGCACATTTAAGCTGCTCAATAGATAAATCATTCGTTTCTATTTTTTCAAAAATTCCTACTTTCCATCTCATAACGCCACTACTCTCTATTAAAAATTTGTTTCTTCATTTATATTATAATACTTGTTTTAACATCGGTCTTACGATTCTATATTCGTCACCAAAAGGTTCCTTTATGATTAAAGGCGATTGATCATCTTTTTTCTTCAATCATTGTGAATACTTCTGTTTTTTCTTGTAATGTATTAGATTAGCTATTTTTAGTAGGTGCTTTACTTGCTTCAATTTTCTTTGTCACTTCGCCAAGCTTTTGTCCGATTTCTTCTGCTTTGGCAGGTTCATTCGTAACGTAGTATTCTTCGTTCTCCCATACTAACATAGGTGGCACTTGTTCTCGTTTGTTACATATCATATAAGTAATACTAGCTATAAGTAGTAGACATGTTAATTAAAAGAAGATAGCTTTTTTGTTCATATACTATTCTCCTTATCTATCATTTTATTGGATTATATAATAGGAAATATAGTCACTAAATAGTTTTCATGGTATTTTTTAGTATTAATTTCAAATAGAAAAACCTTACTATAAAGTAAGGTTCCGTTTTTAAGTTCTATAATGTTTTATTAATTAAAACGATCATTACGATAATCGCTATAAACATAACAACTAAGCAGCCGATCATTTTATAAAATCCTCGTTTCGTTAACGTTCCGCCCTGAACGTCTTTACGAATAAATAAGAATACCGCTAAAAATAAAACAAGCCCCATGCCAAAAGCGTACATCATTTGCATATGTTAATCTTCCTTTCTCTTTTACATCTTAATATCTTTTCGATAAAACAACAAACGATATAAAAACTGTACTCATCGTAAGTGCCATTAACATATTCAACAGTTCAACCGCAGATAGCGTAATTACTTTTAAGTTTAAGCCAATAGAGAAAAGAAGATAGTATGCCGTTAGTGCAAAAAAACTGAAGAACATTCCTTTATAACGAATGAGTTTCATTCGCTCATCTTTTTCTTTAAATTGCGGGTGCAAGTAGCTTAGGCAAAAACACATGATCATCATTGCAAGCAATGTATACGTTGGAGCCGGTGGTGCAGAATGCGTCATTATACCTGTTAATATCATAAATCCACTCATAAATAGAAAAATAATTCCCATAATAACGAAGTACTTTTGTGAATAATTCATCCTTTCTCCCCCTCTTCTTTTCCTTCATAAATAAATACATGTTCTATCGTTGTCTGAAATGTTTTTGCTATTTCAAATGCTAACGGAAGTGATGGATCATATTTTCCCTTTTCAATTGAAATGATGGTTTGTCTGGAAACTCCAAGTTTCTCAGCCAATTTTTCTTGAGATAGTCCAAATTTTTTTCGGTATTCAACCATTTTATTTTCCAAGGAAATTTCTCCCTCCTTCCTTATACCGAGTATATATGTAAAGGGAGCTTTACGTCAAGTTTCCTTTACATTCATTTCGTCTATTTTTCATTCTATTTATATAGAAGAAACTTTTTCAAATTCAGCACGTCTATTTTGAAATGAAACATGGAACAATGTATATAGCCGTTACTATATCTCCTCTCCGTTTTTATGAAAATTTAATATCTCCATATTTGTTTTATCCTTTTAAAATGTTTCATTCTGCTCTTTATCGGGTGAAATGCGCTATTGTTTTTACGTTGTTTTTCGCCATATTTATAGAAACTAACGATTTATGAAGCATTTTTTATGTTTAGCCACTTTTTTTGTAGAAATCCTTCATTTTCCTTTCGATATTTAACACTATCGAGATAAAGTTTATGGTAAATTCATAATTTTTTATTTTTTATACTATATTCCGTTATATTGTTGTATAATATCAATGAAAGCGCTTATTATTCCAATATACATAATTCGAACTAAACTTTATCGAAACATTCTGATAGTTATACTTATATTTAAATGCAACAATTATAGGTATTAATGTAGGTATACCAAATATATCCACCCCGTTTTCCCGTGAAATTACTTTATAACATGAAAGATTAACTTGGGTGATAAGTTATTGTGAATGTTTTTTTACAAAACAGATAAGTAATAGTGTTTGGTATTATGTAAATTATTGTAATAACATAAGAGTAAAGAAAAACATTTACATTGATTATTGGTTCATCAATTATTGAAAAGAGCAAAATGCACCTTTTTGTATGGAAAAAGGATTATATGCATTGGGAGGTTTAAACAAATGACGAGGAAGAATACAACGACAAACCCTTGGGCCAAGTTCCATGGTCCGAACCTTGGTTATGTTATTGAACAGTATGATCTTTACGTAACTGGAGCAGGTTCTGTTGATCCGGAATTACAAGAGCTTTTTGAAATTTTTGGAGCTCCTTCGTTTCAAGATGATGTCGTAACAGGGGACAACACAGCAACACATTTTTCTCCTCAAAACACAGGGAACATTGAAAAGATTCTTAAAGTCGTTCAACTTGTTGAACAGATCCGTTCTTTCGGGCATACATTGGCTCACATTAATCCGATGGAAGATGCTGCAAACGGACAATCTCTTATCGAGAAAACAATGAACGAACTGAGCGATGCTGACTTGAAAGCGATTCCAGCAAAAACAGTATGGCAAGATGCACCAGAGGGTATTCACACTGCACTTGATGTAATTCATAGATTAAAAGACGTTTATACAAAATCTTTAGCTTATGAATTCTCACATATACAAGATAGTGAAGAACGCGCGTGGTTGCATCAAATGGTGGAATCAAATTCATTGCGTCAACCATTATCAAATAAAAAACGAACTGCTCTTTTAAAACGTTTAACTGCTGTTGAAGGTTTCGAGCAATTCTTGCATAAAACATTCGTTGGTCAAAAACGTTTCTCAATAGAGGGCGTTGATATGCTTGTACCTGTACTAGATGAAATTGTTTCAGAAGGTGCTAAAGGCGGCGTTGAAGATGTCATGATTGGTATGGCTCACCGTGGTCGTCTAAGCGTACTCGCTCACGTATTAGAAAAGCCATATAATCACATGTTTGCAGAATTCAAACATGCAAAAATAGAAGGTGCAGTGGCAAATGCTGGCTGGACTGGCGACGTGAAATACCATTTAGGTAGAGAACAAGTCGTTGGTAATGAAGAGGTTAGCACTCGTGTTACATTAGCAAATAATCCGAGTCATCTTGAGTTCGTTAACCCTGTTGTTGAAGGTTTCGCACGTGCAGCTCAAGAGAATCGTAAAAAATCTGGTCTTCCAGAACAAGATACTACAAAATCATTCGTAATTTTAGTTCATGGTGATGCTGCATTCCCTGGTCAAGGTGTTGTGTCTGAGACACTCAACTTAAGTAGATTGAATGCATACCAAACTGGCGGAACGATCCATGTTATCGCAAATAATGCAGTCGGCTTTACGACTGATAGCTATGATTCTCGTTCTACTAAATATTCAAGCGACCTTGCAAAAGGTTTCGATATTCCGATTGTTCACGTGAATGCTGATGATCCGGAAGCTTGTCTTGCTGCTGCAAACCTTGCGATCCAATATCGTACGCTGTTCAAAAAGGACTTCTTAATCGATTTAATCGGTTACCGCCGATATGGTCATAACGAAATGGATGATCCAGCAGTTACGCAACCACAAGTGTACAAAAAAATTAAAAATCACCCAACTGTAAGAGCAATTTATGCAGATCAATTACAATCTGCTGGCGTTCTGAATGCAGATGAGGTTGAAACAATTACTCAGTTTATACAAGAGGAATTAAAGGCTGAATACGCACAAGTGCCACCAGCTGATACGAGTGCTGCAACAATTCACGTTAAAGTTCCAGAGGTTGTTGCAAAAGGAATTCAACCGATTGACACTGGTGTTTCAATTGAATCACTTCGTGCAATTAATGAAGGACTATTATCTTGGCCTGAAGGCTTTAACGTATATCCAAAAGTGAAGAAAATTCTTGAGCGCCGTAAAGATGCTCTTGAAGAGAACGGTAAAATTGAATGGGCACTTGCTGAATCGTTAGCATTCGCTTCTATTTTGCAAGAAGGTACGCCAATTCGTTTAACTGGTCAAGATTCACAGCGTGGTACATTCGCGCACCGTCATATCGTATTACACGATACTGATACAAACGAAACATATTCACCATTACACCGTTTACCGAACATTAACGCATCATTCTCTGTTCATAACAGTCCGTTATCAGAAGCTGCTGTTGTTGGTTACGAATATGGTTACAACGTATTTGCTCCAGAAACTCTTGTGATGTGGGAAGCTCAATACGGTGACTTCTCAAATACTGCGCAAGCATTATTTGATCAATATGTTTCAGCAGGAAGAGCAAAATGGGGTCAAAAATCTGGTTTAGTTCTTCTATTACCACACGGTTATGAAGGTCAAGGGCCAGAACACTCTAGTGCACGTCCAGAACGTTTCTTACAATTAGCTGCGGAGAACAACTGGACAGTTGCAAACTTAACGAGCGCGGCACAATACTTCCATATCTTGCGCCGTCAAGCATCTATCTTAGGAACAGAAGCTGTTCGACCGTTAGTGCTTATGACGCCGAAAAGCTTATTACGTCACCCACTTACACTTTCTACAGGTAGTGAGTTAAGTGAAGGACGTTTCCAACCTGCTTTAGAACAAGGAAACCTTGGTGCGAAACCAAATAAAGTAAAACGTCTTGTTTTAAGTACAGGTAAAATGGCAATTGACTTAGCAGCAGAAATCGAAAGTGGTAAGCATGAGTACAGCCTAGATGAAGTTCATATGGTTCGTATCGAGCAGTTGTACCCATTCCCTGCTGAAAAAGTTCAATCTATTATTAAACGCTTTAAAAACTTAGAAGAAATCATTTGGGTTCAAGAAGAACCTCGTAATATGGGCGCATGGCATTACATGGCTCCAATTCTGTTCGAACTAGCTGGGGATAAAGTGAAAACAGGTTACATTGGACGCCCGGATCGTTCTAGCCCATCTGGTGGCGATCCATTCGCTCACAAAGCTGAGCAAGAATTAATCGTTGCACACGCTTTAGATGTGAAGTACAACTTCCGTCAAGATAAACAAGAAATTGAAGTTTTCAGCAACTGAAAGTAACAATGAGTTTTTCAGGCTTGGCTGTGGCAGATAGTCTGCCACAGCCAGGCTAACAAATGGAGATTACCGAAGATTAAAGAAGATAAAACACACCGTTAGGCAAATAAGGGGAGGACATTTAAAATGATCGAAATTAAAGTACCTGAGCTTGCAGAATCTATTTCAGAAGGAACTATTTCACAATGGCTTATCAACGTAGGCGACAAAGTTGAGAAAGGTGGCAGCGTTGTTGAGCTTGAGACTGACAAAGTCAATGTAGAAATCATTGCAGAGGATTCAGGTATTGTATCGAAGCTACTAGGCGAACCTGGAGATACAGTTGAAGTTGGTGCTACTATCGCAATTTTAGATGCAAACGGCGCAGCAGTTGCAGTAAGTACACCAGCTCCATTGGCTGAGCAACCAAAACAAGAAACTACTGAAGCACCGAAAGCAGCTGCTCCAAGTGCTGAACAAAATAAAGCGTTGCAAGGTTTACCAAATACAAATCGTCCTATCGCATCACCAGCTGCTCGCAAAATGGCTCGTGAATTAGGAATCGATTTAAACGAAGTACGTAGCACAGATCCACTTGGACGTGTGAGACCACATGACGTACAAGCTCACGCTGCAGCGCCAAAAGAAGCACCAGCTACTCCAAAACAAAGTCCGGCTCCAGTTGCAAAAACTGAATTTGAAAAACCAGTTGAGCGTGTGAAAATGTCCCGCCGCCGTCAAACAATTGCAAAACGTCTTGTAGAAGTTCAACAAACATCTGCAATGTTAACTACATTTAACGAAGTTGATATGAGTGCAATCATGGAATTACGTAAAGAACGCAAAGATGCTTTCGAGAAAAAACATGATGTACGTCTTGGCTTTATGTCATTCTTCACAAAAGCAGTTGTTGCAGCATTAAAACAGTTCCCATTATTAAATGCTGAAATTCAAGGCGATGAGCTTATCATTAAAAAATTCTATGATATCGGTATTGCAGTAGCAGCTCCAGATGGATTAGTTGTTCCAGTTGTACGCGATGCTAACCAATTGAACTTCGCTGAAATTGAAAGCGAGATTCGTAATTTAGGTCTGAAAGCACGCGATAATAAACTTTCATTAAAAGAGCTACAAGGTGGTACATTTACAATTACAAATGGTGGTGTGTTCGGTTCTCTAATGTCTACACCAATCCTAAATAGTCCACAAGTAGGTATTCTAGGGATGCATAAAATCCAAGTACGTCCAGTTGCAATTGATGCAGAGCGTATGGAAAACCGTCCAATGATGTACCTTGCACTATCTTACGATCACCGTATTGTTGATGGTAAAGAAGCAGTTAGCTTCCTTGTTGCTGTTAAAGATATGCTTGAAGATCCAAAATCATTATTATTAGAAGGTTGATAGATTATTAATCTATTAAAGGCTGTAGAATGAATCATTCTACAGCCTTTTTTCATTATGTTCATATGGGACAAATCACACTACATAGACTAATAATGTATGCCTAAAACGTAAGGGGGATAAACATGAATAACCTTCCAGTTCATGCAAAACTTAAAGCAAATAAGGATACTTTCTTCCTCCCCGATTCAAACGGGGGTGTTTACTTTCGAAATAACTCCAGTTCATTCCGTATGGATGGTGATGGAATTTATGACTGGATTGAGAAATTAATGCCTATGTTTAACGGTAATCATTCTTTGACAGAAATAACCGATGGTCTCCCTCTCCCCTATCAAAATCGTGTATTTGAAATTGGAGAGATTTTATATGAAAATGGTTTCGTTCGTGATGTAAGCCAAGATGCTCCCCACGAATTAAACAGTGCATTACTCGACAGATATGCTTCGCAAATTGAGTTTTTAGAAGCTGATTCCCATTCAGGCGCTTTAAAATTCGAAACGTACCGCGCAGCAAATGTGCTTATAATTGGTTCTGGCGATATGCTTACTTCCCTAGTTTCTTCTTTATTAGAATCTGGTTTACCTACATTTCATTATCTTGTTACAGATCGTGCTGAAACAAACTACAATCGAATTCATGAATTAAGCGAACGTGCATATGCAAATGATGACAATGTACTTATTCAAGAAATAGATATTACAATTGATCGCCCTTTACATGAAGTATTCGAGCCTTTCGACTGGATTTTATACGTTTCCCAAAATGGAGATATTGAAAGTTTAAGAGCAATCCATACTATTTGTAGAGAGTTTAAGAAAAATTTCATACCAGCTATGTGCTTATCAAGAATTGGTTTAGCTGGACCCGTCGTAACCGCAGACCGTGAAGAATGCTGGGAATCAGCTTGGCATCGTCTACACGAAACTACTTTACAAAGTGAAAATCCACCTGAACCTTTCTCACCAATTGCATCTGCAATGTTAGCAAATGTTATCGTTTTTGAGTTATTTAAACATGTCGCTGAAGGTTCACATAGGCAGCATAATCCTCAATTCTTTTTATTAAACTTGGAAACACTTGAAGGAAAGTGGCACCCTTTCATAAAACATCTTCTCGCAACCGATGAAATCTTTACAATTGATACGGTGCAAAATCTTCAAGAAAACCTTGCCCATCGTTCCGGACAATATACTTCAACTGAACTTTTTCGTTTCTTTGATACGTTAACTTCTAAAGAAGCTGGCATATTTCACATGTGGGATGAACAAGATTTACACCAATTGCCTTTATCACAGTGCAATATTCAAGTTGCAAATCCATTATCAGACGGACCTACCTCTCCCCTTCCTACTATAACTTGCGGTGGATTAACTCATAATGAAGCACGCCGCGAAGCTGGCTTAACAGGAGTTGAAACATATGTAGCTGAAATGATTCATCGTCTTATCCCCGAACATACTGATATCGGTATTGGTGCTGGGGAAACGATGACAGAAGGTGTATACCGAGCACTCCAAAAACATTTAAATAATAAGTTATATGAACGCCAATCACATATGCTAGAAGAGATTACAGAGCTTTATTTAACCGAAATTCATGATAAACATTGTAGGTTTTACTACGATGCTCTCTCTACAATTCATGAAATACCTAAAGTAGGAATGAGTGAGGAGTTACTTGGTTTTCCTGTCGTTTGGATCGGTATTAATGATAGATGGTATGGTGCGGCAAATATTAATATAACACTCGCATTAAGAAATGCTCTGCAACAAGCACTCCTTCATATTCAAAATGAAGAGATTCCTTATAAAGCTAATATGTTACCGGAATCATCCATTATTTTATATAGTACGGATCCTGTTAGAGTAGCAATACAAGAAGAGGAAGAAATTCCAGGCGTACAGTCTTTACAAGTTGCTTTGCAAAATTTAACGGAAAACAACTTGTATCCATTCGTTTTTGATTTAGCTATTGAGTCATTTTTAAGAGACAACTTAGACGGTGTATATGGGGTATTAATTGCAAAGGAGGATGACCAATGACTCAAAACATACTACTTATAGGAGATGGCCTACTCACAGACTATGTACATGAGCAATTGTGTAAGCAATATTCACTCATCCGCCAGCATACAATTACAGAAGCTCTCCCTGAAAACATTCATCTTGCTCTCGTTTTACATGACGGGTCTCCTTCTTCCGTACATCGTGATGCTGAGCTTATCTTTCGCTCAAATAATATTCCGTGGCTTCGCGCGTTTACTTCGTTTGGTGAAGGTATTATCGGTCCTTACGTGAAGCCTCTTACAACTGGATGTTCCCACTGCGCTGATGGACGCCGGTTTATAGCTGGCTTTGATCAAAAAGAAATGTGGGAACTACAACGAAAATATGCATTAAAAGCAGAGAACGTGACGAGGCGTGATGTACGCGCCACCCAAAATGGAATGTTACAAATGTGCCAGCTCATTCATGCTGAAACAGAGAAAATATTAGCTCATGGATATTCTTCTTTAGAAAACGAACTCATTTTACTGGACTTACAAACGTTACAATGTACCCGGAATTCGTTTCTTCCAGACCCTCTCTGTCCGGTATGCAGCAATTTGCCTGACGATACAGCAGATGCAGCGCAAATTTCTTTACAACCAAGTTTGAAAACGAGTACTGAAACGTATCGCTGTCGTTCCATTCATGAGCTAAACACATTTTTAACGAGAGACTATTTAGATTACCGGACTGGTATTTTAAACGGTAAAATGCAACATTCTCTATTACCGTTTGCTGATGTCATTATAAACATGCCGTTACTGTTTGGAAATGAAGGTGTCGCGGGCCGGACTCATTCATTTTCACTTAGTAAAGCAACCGCTATTTTAGAAGGTTTAGAACGCTATTGCGGTATGTCGCCTCGTGGAAAAAAAACAAATGTACATGGCAGTTTTCGTGAGCTAGAAGATATTGCACTGAATCCCCTCACACTTGGTGTGCATACAAATGAACATTACAATCGTGATAGTTTTCCATTTAAGCCGTTTGATCCTGATTATGAGCAAAACTGGGTATGGGGATATTCTTTATTACAAAACAGGCCCCTTTTAGTTCCAGAATCAATCGCTTATTATAGCCTTGGTCATCGAGATGCTTTCGTGTATGAAACATCAAATGGATGTGCAATTGGTGGTAGTTTAGAAGAAGCAATTTTTCACGGCATTTTAGAAATTGTAGAGCGTGACGCCTTTTTGCTCACTTGGTATGCCGAATTACCTCTTCCCCGTCTCGATCTTAGTTCAGCCAATGATACTGAATTGCAACTAATGTTGGAACGCTTACGCACAATTACTGGATATGAATTATACGTTTTCAACGCGACGATGGAACATGGTATTCCGAGCATATGGGTCATTGCGAAAAATACAAGGCAAGATGGTATGAATCTCGTCTGTGCTGGCGGCGCACATATGGAACCAATTCGAGCTGTAAAAAATGCAATTCATGAAATAGCGGGCATGTTACTTATAACAGATGAAGAGCTTGAACAAAAAAGAGAGAAATATGAAAACTGTTTACAAGATCCATATCTTGTTTCGCAAATGGAAGATCATAGTATGCTGTATGGATTGAAAGAAGCGGAAGAACGTCTTCACTTCCTTTTACGTGAAGATGCTCCGGTGCAAACGTTCCAAGAAATGAATGCATTACAATCATTTGATATGGATTTAACATCTGATCTTCATCAACTTTTAAACAGGTTACATCAATCTGGACTTGAAGTAATTGTTGTAGATCAAACGGTCCCCCTTATAGAAAAGAACGGCTTACATTGTGTAAAAGTAATTATTCCAGGCATGTTACCGATGACGTTCGGTCACCATCTCACTCGGGTTACAGGACTGGATAGAGTGTATACCGTACCGATGACACTTGGATATTGGGCTGAGCCTTTAACGAATGAAAGTTTAAATCCACATCCGCATCCGTTTCCATAATTCATAGTGAGGGGGAAATTTGATGCAACCTGATACTTTTTTACATCATCTCCATTTTTCTATTAATGAAATTATGTCGTCCGATAAAGAGATTAACTGGGAAGACGCACCACTTCCTTATAAATTATATCGAAATTTACCAGTCATCCCTCTCTCTTTAGAAATCCCATTAACTTTGCGAAATTCTTCTACTAAACCTAACTTAGAGGAAATCGGTCATTATCTTTGGTACTCATTTGGTTTAACACAATTATGTCAGCCTACTACTAACCTAGAAAATAATAAAACAACGACTCTATTCCGAAGATTCATCCCTTCTGGGGGTGCTTTATATCCAAATGAATTATATATGTATTTAAAAATTGATCATTATCCAGACGGCATTTACCATTACGACGCCGCGCACCACCGTCTTATCTTACTTCGTGAAGGAAATTTCGATTCTTATCTTACAGAAGCACTCGGCAATCGTTGTAACATACATTCTTGTTTTGGTGCTGCATTTGTATCCACTATGTTTTGGAAAAACTTCTTTAAATACAATAACTTTTCGTATCGTCTGCAAGGATTAGATAGTGGTGTTCTAATCGGTCAATTACTTGAATGCGCAAAACAATTCGGTTATACAAATGGTGTATATTTTCAATTTCTAGACCGGGCAATGAATCATTTACTTGGACTGTCAGAAGGTGAAGAAAGTGTGTATGCTGTTATTCCTTTAAGTACAGAACCGAATACAGATTGGTTTCATGATGATCATCGTAAAAATAAAACCATTACTTCTCATGACTTGTTGCAACAAATCCCGCCGTTAACACATGAGCATTTCGTTCGTTCAAAACATGTAGATGACTATCCGATGATAAAAAAAATAAACGCGTCATCTATGATTGAATCAACAGAACACTTCCAAACATTTACCTGTGAAGAACGACAACAATATAGTGCACACGCTATGCAGCTACCTAAAGTGGAACGTTTATCATATGATTTTTTACAACTTTGTAAAAAACGATATTCACCTGATTCTGACTTCATTTTAACGAAATGGGATGCAGCCGAGCTCACTAATCTACTACAAGAAGCGAGCCTCTCCTTCCCTTATTACAACGACCTTGATGGCAAATATTTAAATGAAAACGCACGAGTCTCACTATATGGATGTTTTTATAACGTAAAAGACATAGAAAACGGCGCTTACGCTTATAACAGTAGTACACATTCCATACAGCCAATTCGGTACGGAGACCTTCGTTATTCTCTGCAATCCAGTATGACGATGGATAACGTAAACCTTTTTCAAGTACCACTTTGTCTACATGTAATCGGAAATAAAGATTACTATAAAAATAAATTAGGTTATAGAGGATATCGCATTCATCAAATGGAAGCTGGCATGCTCGTTCATAAACTCGTTTTTGCAGCGACTGCGATGGGAATGGGTGGGCATCCGTTACTAAGTTTTGATACAAATTCATGTGATCAATTGTACGGGATTGATGCTGGAAATGAAACTTCACTCATTCAAATTCCGGTTGGGGCGTATCGAGCACGAAATTGGCTAAAAGGGTCCTTGCATAATTAGAAGCACGCCGATTAATGGCGTGCTTTTTTTAAAGGAGTTAAATTATTAAAAGCGAAATAAATACATATTCTTATATAAAAGGAGAGTTTGAATTGAGTATTTTACAAAGATTAATCGAGCAAGCGAAAAATCCTCGCGGGACAATTGGTTCCTCTATGCTTTGCATTATGAATGCTGCGCATACGAGACTAACAAATTGGGCTTTACAAAAAATACATATACGTGAAAATGCAGTTATTTTAGATATTGGTTGTGGGGGTGGTAAAACCATACAGACTCTTTCAAAACGAACTCCACTTGGGAAAATATACGGGATCGACTACTCCAATCAAGCTGTTGAAAACTCAAAGAAAGCAAATATGAAGGATGTCAAAGCAGCGAAAGTAATTATTCATCAAGCAAGCGTCTCCTCTATTCCATATCATCCGGACTTCTTTGATCTCATTACCGCTTTTCAAACCCACTACTTTTGGCCTGATGTTGAGAATGATATGAAAGAAGTATTTCGCGTCTTAAAACCGAATGGATCCTTTTTACTAGTCGCTGAAACTTTCAAAATCCAATATCATATGGATAAATTTAAGACGACCGAAGAATTAGTAAACCTTTTTTATGAGACGGGATTTACAAGCCTGAAATGTTACGAAGAAAGAGGGTGCCTTTGTTTAATAGGAAATAAGTAAAAAAGCAGACCTTTCAAGGTCTGCTTTTTTACTAGATTACTTTAAAAATACTCTTAATTTGTCTTGCAAATAACCAGTTTTTCGTACCGTAGTTATCATTTAGACTATCTAAATTAATAGCTTTCCCGTTAGAAAACTTAAGTTCTAACGTTGTATTTTTGTCATTTGTTTTTAAGTTACTATTTGTAATATCATCATACTTTAATTTTTCTATCTCAATATACTCTTCCTTCTCTTCTCCAATAACGACGTGATCTTGGAAGAAGAAGAATACTTCTACTTTCTTACCGAAACAAAATACGTTTTTCGTATAAATTAATGTCGCGTTATCAAGTCCGACACATACTTCTTTCATCTCTTCAACAACGTTTCCTAAGTCTTCTTCGTTTCTTGCATTTGATTCAGCAATCCATTCTTCGATTGTATTCATGTTAATTGCCATACTGTGCCCCCTGGTTCGTTCATTGCTTTATAAAAAAATAAATACTATATGACAATATAAGCGATACGTACTATGTTTTCAAGGGCGAACGGTATATTCAAAATAAAGTGAAACTTTATTTATTCCCCTTTCACAAAAAAAATAACACTTAAAAAAGTGCTATTCCGCTCTCCTTGCTGCTTGTTGAATTGGATCCCAAACGCTGTTATATGGTGGTGCGTAACTTAAGTCGACATCTTCTAAATCGTGAATACTCATTTTATTGAAAAGTGCCATTGCGATAACATCAATACGTTTATCTACGCCCTCTTCTCCAATTACTTGTCCGCCTAACAATTGTTTCGTATCCGCGTGATATAGTAATTTCAAGTGAAGTGGCGAAGCACTCGGGTAATAGCCCGCCATATTTGTTGAATCTACTTTGACCGTCTTATACGGGATGTTTAGCCCTTTCGCTTCTTTTTCATTTAAGCCTGTTCTTGCGAGCGTCAGATCCATAAATTTAATAATGCCCGTACCTAACGTACCTTTAAATGCCCTTCGTTTATCAACCATATTGAGTCCGGCAAGTCGCCCTTGTTTATTCGCAGTCGTTCCAAGCGGGATATGATCATGCATTTCCTTTATAACATGGTAATGCGTTGCACAATCACCAGCAGCGTATACGTCTTTCACATTCGTTTGCATATAAGCATTTACTTCAACTGCACCTTTATGAGTTTTACGTATATTTGTCCCTTCAAGAAAATCAGTATTTGACTGTACACCGACAGATACTAAAACGAGATCTGTTTTATACGTACCTTTATCTGTTTCAATTTGTTCCACTCTCTCTTTTCCTTTAAACGCTTTTACATTTTCATTTGTTAAAATTTCAATATTATGTTTATCTGCTTCTTTATGTATATATTCCGCCATATCGGCATCATAAATTGTGCCAATATGATTGTTTCGCTCAATCATTCTTACTTTCTTTCCTAGTTCTACAAATGTTTCTGCCATCTCTAGACCAATTGCACCGCCGCCAATAATAGTTACAGCCTCAACTTTATTCGTTTCTAGCGTTTTTAATATGCGCTCAGCATCCGGAATTGTTTTTAAAAGATGAACGCCTTGCAAATCTCGCCCTTCCCATTCTGGCATAACAGGACGCACTCCAGTCGCAATTAATAAACGGTCATACGGAAATTCAAAAACATCTTTCGTCTCCGTATGCTCTGCGTACACCATTTTCTTTTCCGTATCTACTTTCGTTACTTCATGACGTACTTTGGCATCAATTCCATATTTATCACGAAACGTCTTTACATCGCGTGCAATTAACTTTTCAGTAGAAGCAATAACACCACTAATCACATACGGTAATCCGCACTGAGCGTATGAATAGATTTCACCTTTTTCTAACGTTACAACATTTGCCGTTTCATCGTTTCTAACAATTTGCATTGCTGCACTCATACCCGCTGCATCTCCGCCAATAATGACATAGTTCACTTTACCACTCCTTCTTTTTTACATACTCTTTACGATTTCCATATTTTATAGAAATAACACCTACTTCCATTGTAAAGAAATAGAATTCTATCTACAAATTTGGTGCACAAACCTATGCATGAATAGGTATCCGTCGTGTCTTATAAACAACATATTTAATATGCTATAACAGCAACTATTGAAAGTAGGTGAAACATACATGTGCGCCGGCCTTCTCGCTCAAACTCCAGAGGAACCGCAAGAACCAAAAGCCGCCATGCCACTTGATCAAGAATTTTCTATTAACGCAACATTATACAGCGCTCGTGCTTGGTTATCTAATGATGAGACTTTCGCACAAACGATTTGGAAAGGCTCTCGCTTTGCTTCAGCATCACACGCTGGCAAGTCCATCTTACCAATCGGTACTGTTAAAATTTTGAACTTATCTGATGATACAATAACAGTTACTGCATCATCAGAAAAAGATGATACTCTCAAAATAGTCGTACCCCCTCGTTCTGAAGGTGTTTTAACATCTAGTGCATTATCTGATGTGCAAGCAAGTACATCAGGAGGAGCAAGCAAAGTCACATTCCTCTTTCATATCTTTTTCTCAAGGGATCCTGGTCCAGCTAAATAACCATAGAAAAGGTACAGCTATGCACTGTACCTTTTTCACGTGTTTATTCTCTTGATTTGATCAATTCAACATTATAAGTTTCAATATCTGTTAGCTTTCCTGTAAAATACGGATTTTCTCTATACCAAGACTGTTTTGAAAAATACGCTTGCATATCTTTCGTTTGAAACATATGTCCATGTCTTGCGTATATTTCATTTCTTGCTATTTTCAATTGTTCTTTCGATAAATATGTTAAGTCCGTACTCGTTAATTTTCGAATATCACTATCAGGGAAGATGAAACCATTATATACATAATGAGTCGTAGGCGGTGGAGTAACATTGTAAACAACTGTTTTTTCTACACTTTTCTTTTGAAATGGAAGATTATAAGCCGAAAGTGCCGTTACCGTTTCTACCTTTGTCATTTCCCTTCCGTTTTCTCCATTTCGTTCTAAATAAATCGCCGCACTTCCATCAGTCGCTATCGGTCCCCACGTAATTTCTTCTCCAGTCAACGCAGTAACTGGCTTTTGATTCACGTATAATGTCGCACCAGATTCATTCGTTTGAACTGTAATATATTGCCCTTGCAACGTTAAATCTACCGTTACATTATTTTGACTTTGTTTCATAAGTACAACCTTTTCCTCACGTGATAGTTTTACATAGTCATTTTTATATTCAGATTGAAATACTTGAGTTCCAGGAAGAAACGGTCCATATTGCTTCTCAAACTTTTTGTCATTTGTCTTATCAATTTCTTTTCCGTTCAATTTTAAAGATGTACCTTTTTCATTTGTAAGCAGAGTCGTATAATACGTCTTCGCTTTCAATTTATACCGATCAAATAAAAAGAAATGTTTCCTATCTTTCGTTAAAGAAAAATCTGCTCTTTCTATTCCATCCCCTTGTTTTTCACCTTGCCTCAAATATTCTTTCAATTCATTCACGTAAGATGGATTTTCTTTTATATATGAAAATAGAGGCGTTAAACTCTCTCTCGTTACAATAACGGCTGGATCATCTGTCGTGACAATCTCAGCTAATTTCTCCCCGTCCCTCTCTTGTAAAATAGTAATCATTCGGTCTACTTGTGCCGTCTGCTTATAATACGATGATCCATACGAATACAATCCAACAATTACTATAACAAGTAATGTTAAGAGTGTAATGCCAACTTTTGTACCGCCGCTCATTTTCTTCTTTACTACAAGACTTTCCCTCTTCATCCCGCATTTTTGGCAAAATTGCACTCCATCTTCATACTGAGCTCCGCATTTTGTACATACATTCATCCATTCAACCACCTTTTCGTTAGAAGCCTGTTAATCCCCCGATAAAGGTTTGGATTATCGTTTTAATGTAAGACCAAAACACGATAAACGTTGCAATTCCGATTAAAACATTTGCGATAATAAGTGTGTAAACAGGATCTACTCCGCCGTTGTCTAGTTTTAATATAGCTACAATTATACTAATTCCCATATACGTTGTAGCCAGCCCTAATAAGATTGGTAAAAAAAAGATCAATAGGAAACTAAATAGAAAAGAAAGAACTAGTATAGCAATAGCTGGCGTCGCTATCGTCCCCCATATACCGAATGCTTCAAGAAAAGAAAAAGATGATTTCATCATCTTACCACTTACAAAAATAATAAATCCGACAAATAAAGTTAAAATTAATAAAAAGAAAAAGACCATTACAGATTCTCCAAAGAAAGTAGGAGTAGCTATATCTGGCACTAATGTCCTCGTAACAGTCGCCGCTGCGCTCATCATTCTATAAAAAATACATGCTCCTAAAAAGCAAATAAGCACAAGACTTACAATTCCATTTCGCACTTCAATATTTCCACTTTCCATAATGGCCGATGGTGATTTAAAAGCATTTTTAAAGAACTGAAAATAGCCACTTGCAAATTGTTTCACTTGCTCTACCGTTTCATTCGGACGAGTATCCTTTACTCGTGCCGGGCGCGATAGCTGCCCTTCTTCCTGGCCACCACTCGCTACCACTTCTTCCGTTAACGAATGTCCACAATTTCCGCAAAACCTTGCTTCCGCTGCATTTTCAGTATTACATGCCGGACATTTCATTCTCTCATCCCTCCTTAAGCATATACCTTATAGGGTGTTACAAATTCAATATATGACTTTGTACATAAAACATGACTACAAGAAAAAGAATATGAAATCCTTCTTTTAAACGAAACTATGTGTGCTAGTAATATAGAAAAATAATGTTATTATGAAACAGAGCAAATAACATTTTTAACAGATTGGATGAAGACAGTGGATTTTGTAAACTCGATTTTTCAAACACTCCTTACAAGCGTGATCCAATTATTTTCTTTAATTGGTGTCATCATTGTAATTGGATTTATATTAGGTTATTTAGAATCTCTCACACGAACGTATTGGTCGAGAGCTTTTGGTAGGAAAGGTTTTCTTTTAACCGCGTGGATTGGTGTTCCCGTTCATGAGCTTGGACATGCAATTATGTGTCTATTATTTCGTCATAAAATTGTAGCAACGCAGTTCTTCCCGACAGATACAAGTCAAGGAGCTCTAGGTTACGTACAACATCAATACAATCAAAAAAGTATATACCAACGAATCGGGAATTTCTTTATCGGCATCGGCCCTATTATTTCTGGTATTACTGCCTTAATACTTTTAATGCGCTATTTCGTACCAGAGTCATATTCTTTATTTAATACGACTCTCGAAACAACGATTGCATCGACTTCTATTAACTTAGACATGATCCAAAACATGTTTTTATCAACATTCTTTTTATTAAAAAGCTTGTTTACAATGAGCAATTTATTGACCCCTTCTTTTTGGTTATTTTTATTTATCGCTATTTGTATTTCCGCACATATCGCTTTAAGTAAACCAGACATTAAAGGATCAATAGACGGTGTGATCGTCATGTTTATCGTGTTATTTTTATTCAATATAATAGCAGGACTATTTCAGTACGACAGTAACCAGCTAATTGGCAAAGTGATGAAATATAATATGTACCTCATTGCGTTTTCTAGTGTGGCGCTTCTTTTCTCTTGTATTTCTACACTTGTGAGTTTTGCGTTTTATAAAATAAGAAGAGGGCGTTCGTTGTGAACGCCCTCTTCTCATCAATCATTTCTCTTATAATCACAATGCTCAACCGGAACACGAGCATGCCCTTCTTCATCGGTACACCATGACTGTGACTGAAAGACAAGAAAAATACCGATCCATTCTTCTTCCTTTTCAAAGTGAATGAGTATTCCTCCGTCTTGCCATATACCATTATCACCTTTCCATTTCTCTACATTCCCTTGATTCATATGAATATCGTGTATACCGTTTCCTGGTTCAAAATGAAAGTAAGAATCGGATGTATTTTCTTCTGGTCCCCATCTTTCACCAAACGCGTAAATAATTGCTTTCTCATCTATTGCTCGTTTTATATAACGTTCTATTTTCTCATTTAAATCATTATCAGATCCCGATTTTTCAGCAGGTAAAGGAATCATTTGCTTTGAATCAAATAAATTACCTCTTACATAATCTAAAGCTACTTTCGGCTCATTGTTTTTCACTTCTGTAAACCCAAACGGTAATGTTGGTAAAATGTGAATAGCTTCTGAATCAATATGTTCGCTTGCAAAATATAAAACTTCTGACGGATAACTTTGCGATTTCACATTAATTGCAATGCGATAATCTACTTCTGCTTCGCCTTGTAAATGAACTTGATAATGAGGTGTTTTCCCTTTTCCAATCTTAGATTGTACAACTGTACCTTTTAATACACCGTAGTTTTTTAAGGGCATCTCTTTCATCTCCTATTCATTTAGTAGAAGCTTTTCATACTTTAGGCATTATCCATATAAAAAGAAAATCCTCCTTTCCCAGGAGGATTTCTTATTTTCTCAACATATACCAAACAATAACCTCCACCACTACAAGCAACACCGCACCAAAAATCATTAACGTCGTTTTCTTTAATAGTTCATTTTCACGATAAGGGATATTACATAAATACGCGCCTAGTGTAATTCGTGATGGACAAGCGATTGTCGCTACTGATGATGCTGTGTTTTGGAGTGTTGTGACATATTGCCACGGGAGTGCTACGTTTTGCGCTGTTTGCATTTGAAGTTTAATAAACATCGCATTTGATCCTGCGTTACTACCTGTTAAAAAACCGCCGATTCCCCCAATAAACGGAGCAACGAAAACGAAAAATGTCCCAAATGTTTCACCAGCTGTTTTTGCGAGTAATGAATGCATACCAGATGCGCCCATTAGTTCTGAAATGGCGATGAACATCGTCGTTGTAATTGCGAATGGAATCCATTGTCTTATCGTTTGCGAGAGTGATTGTTTCATAATATTAGATGGAATGCGGAAGAAAATAATTGTAAATAAACAAGTCATGGCGAGCCAAAACCCTGGCGAATATAGTAACTCTAGTTTGTAAGAGTATGATTTTAAATCGAGAACTGCATATGACCTAAGAAAATCATGTAATGCTGGAACGAGGCGAGAAAGTAAAATACAAACTGTTAAGAATATATAAGGGCTAATAATCTTTATAATAGATACTTCTCTCTCTACAGCCGCAGCATGTTCTGTTATAAAGTTTTGCTCACTTTTCCCTTTTAATTTAATGATTAGAAAGCCAAATGTAATGGTAACGATAGAACTTAATATCCCTGCTAGTTCAACACTTACGTATGCGTTAGAAAGATAGATTCCGAGAGAAAATAATAGAAAGAATCCTATCCCTTCCTTCCACTTTTCTATAACTGCCTGCCAGCCACCGACAACGTATAAAGAAAGGATGATAAAGTATGCGAAAATCGGGATGCTTAATAATGCTGTATTTGTACCAAGAGTTGTGAGCGGCATGTTAATAAGCTGAGAACCGATAATCGTACCCGTTGCCATCGCGCCCCATGAACTTGCAAGTAAACCGATAAACGATAGTAGCACAGCTTGAAACGGTTTATAACCTAACGAAAGAAAGATTGGCGCTGCGACCATAAAACCAATTCCGAATCCACTCACTGATTCAATAAGTGGACAAATACCAAAACACATAAGAAGCATTTGCAATAATCGATCGCGCGTGACTTGTTCTAGAAATCGTGCTACTTGATCGATGTATCCCATTTTGTTCATGAGGTGAAATAAAAAAATACCGAAAAATAAAACGTATCCGACAATAAAACAAATTAACCACCCTTTAATTGTTGCGTGTACAGTTTCACTTATCCCTAATTGAAACGTTGGCGAGAGTAAAACGATTCCGACAGAAACGGCATAAGAGATTAATGAGGCTCTTAATGACGTTTGTTTAAACAAAAACAAACAAATGAAAATCATCATAATCGGGATAAGTGCCAACAATATGGCCATGCTATCATCTCTTTTCATTAAAAATACAATTTTTAACTATTATATAACAGATGTCATATTTTTCAATTGTTTTTACAACAGATTCAAAAAAGGAGCCTTTTGGCTCCTTTTTGAATCACTCCCATTTTCTTTTATCCTGAAAAACCGTCTGCTGTCCAATCATTTTTTCTAGTACAACAAACACAATATAAGCACATATTACTTGCAATACAATATTCCCAAGTTTTATTAATTCAAATGAATGGATCCATTGGAATAATTCACTTAATAATACAATCGAAACGATACTAAATAGTTCTATACTAACCGAAAATATACATACTTCGAAAATAGATTGCTCTTGAATCCTGTTTAAGTTGGAAAAGATGAATAAATACCCTAGAAATAGAGCCATCAACTCTATTTTCGTCATGCTAATGAGCCAAGCGTATAATGGTACAGTTAAAAGAAGATATAATAGTTTACGTCTTAGCATGCCTTCTCACCCTTTAATTTATAAGTATTTTCTGTATATTTTAACATTTATTACACAAAAGAAACAGAAGAGACTTAAGCCTCTTCTGTTTCTTTTACTGCATGTATTAACTCACAAATTTCTTCTCGCTTTTCATTTTCTAACAGCTCAATGACTTTACTTCCAACGACAACGCCGTCACATATTGTAATCATTTCTTCAATTTGCTCTCGTGTTGAAATACCGAATCCTGCGACTACTGGTAAGTGGACGTGTGCTTTTACTTTTTCTAAGTAACTACGAATCTCATCTTTAAAGTTTTGGCGTACTCCCGTTACGCCCGCTACTGTAACGGCGTAGACGAATCCTTGTGATTCACTCGTAATTTTTTCAATTCGTTCAATAGGGCTCGTTACGGTAACGAGTGGAATTAAAGCGATATTCGCCACGCGAAGGAGCGGTGCAATAATGTCTTGTTCTTCATACGGTAAGTCTGGAACGATAATACCGTCCACCCCTGCTTCAAGACAGCTCTCAATGAAACGTTCCTTTCCGAATGCGAGTACTGGATTTAAATATGTCATAAGTACAAATGGAATTTGAACTTCTTGCCTCACCTCTATTAATGCTTGAAAAATACCTTTCAATGTTACACCGCTATCTAATGCTCTTTTTCCTGCCCTTTGAATAGTTGGACCGTCTGCGACTGGATCTGAAAATGGGATACCAATTTCAACGATGCTTGCTCCTGCTTCATCAAGAAAACGAATTCTTTCTTTTAACTTTTCAAGTCCACCATCTCCGCCCATTACATACGGAATAAATGCTTTCTTGCCATTTTCAAACGCTGCTATAATTTTTTCTACTCCCATTTTTTACACCTCTTCCATATAACGTTTTATACTCTCTACATCTTTATCACCGCGGCCGGATAAACAAATGACAAGTCCTTCGTCTTTCTTCATTTGCGGCGCTAGTTTTAAAGCGTATGCAACAGCATGTGAACTTTCTAATGCCGGGATAATCCCTTCTTTTTTCGTTAATAATTGAAATGCTTCTAACGCTTCTTCATCTGTAATGGAATGATAAGAAACGCGGCCAATATCTTTTAGCAAGCTATGTTCTGGCCCAACACCTGGGTAATCCAGCCCTGCCGAAATAGAGTGCGCTTCTTGAATTTGCCCTTCTTCATTTTGCAGAAGGTACATCATCGATCCGTGTAAAACACCGACACTTCCTTTCGTTAAAGTGGCTGCGTGCTTTTCTGTGTGAACACCTTTTCCAGCTGCTTCAACACCGTAAAGAGCAACTTCTTCATCGTGTACGAACGGATAAAACATTCCCATTGCATTACTACCACCGCCAATACAAGCAACGACTGCTTCTGGTAATTTTCCTTCTAACGCTTCGTATTGCTTTTTCGTTTCTTTCCCAATTACACTTTGGAAATCACGAACAATTTGCGGGAATGGATGTGGCCCGAGAACTGATCCCATAATGTAGTGCGTATCGTGTACATGTGAAACCCAGTAACGAAGCGCCTCGTTTACCGCATCTTTCAACGTGCCGCTACCTGCCGCAACGCTTTCTACTTTTGCTCCGAGTAATTCCATTCGAAACACGTTTAATTTTTGTCGTCTCACATCTTCTTCTCCCATGAAGATGACGCATTCTAAACCGAAAAGTGCACATACAGTAGCTGTTGCAACTCCGTGTTGTCCTGCTCCTGTTTCAGCGACAACTTTCTTCTTACCCATTCTTACCGCAAGAAGTGCCTGACCGATTGTATTGTTAATTTTATGAGCTCCCGTATGGTTCAAATCTTCACGTTTCAAATAGATTTTTGCTCCGCCGCAATACTTCGTCATATTTTCAGCGAAATAAAGCGGTGTTTCTCTTCCGACGTACGTTTTTAAATAATGATTTAATTCCTTTTGAAACGCTTCATCTTGCATCGCTTCTTTATATGCTTCTTCTAGTTCTAATACAGATTGCATTAACGTTTCTGGAACGTATCGTCCTCCGTATATACCGTAATGACCTTTTTCATCTGGATATGCATAATTCATTTGGAACACTCCTTCGCTTTTATAATAAATTGTTTTATTTTCTCTATATCTTTCTTTCCTTCTGTCTCTACTCCGCTGCTCACATCGATCATATATGGCTGAACGGTTCGAATTGCTTCTTCTATATTAAGGATGTTTAATCCGCCAGCTAATATCGTTTTCTCTCGCAACTCGTTTGGCATATGTGCGAGTAACTCCCATGAGAATGTCTTTCCGTTTCCTCCGTGGAACTTTTCTTTCGGGCTATCAAATAACAGATAATCCGTATCGTATTTTTTCGCACATTCAATATCTTTCTCTAAAGCTACTCCTACCGCTTTTATAGACGGAATATTCAATCTTCTGATTTGATGATTGTCTTCATCCCCATGCAATTGCACATGGGTTAACCCGCACTCCTCTGCAATTTTCTGGATCACTTCTACTGATTCATTTACGAAAACACCTACCTTGAAAACGCGGACTGGAATTTCCCCAATAATTTCTTTCGCTAGCCCTGGGGTGATTTTTCGCTTACTTTCTGCAAAAACAAATCCAATTGCATCTGCTCCGTATTCGCAAGCATGTTTTGCTGTTTCAACATCAGTGATGCCGCAAATTTTCACTTTCATATGTTCACCTTACAGTCTTCGAAAAAGTTACTTATAGAAGATGATGTCATAAGTGCTTCTCCAACTAATACACCTTTTGCACCAGCTCGTTTGACGCGAATAATATCTTCTTTTGAATGAATGCCGCTTTCACTAATCCAAAGTAGGTTTTCCTCATTCAGTCGTTTTCCGAGCTTTTCAGTTTGGCTTAAATCTACTTCAAATGTTTTTAAATTACGGTTGTTAATACCGATAACGTGCGGATTTAATCGGATTGCAATTTCTAATTCCTGTTCATCATGAACTTCAACAATCGCTTCTAATCCTTTTTCTAGCACGTAGTTATAAAGCTCGTTTAATTTCTCTTTTGACAATGCTGCAACAATTAATAAAATAAGATCTGCTCCTGCTTCATACGCTCTATCAATTTGGATTTTATCGATTATAAAATCTTTACATAAAAGCGGAATGTTACTTTCTGCTCTTGCCGTTTGTAAGTCGTGAAACGACCCTTTAAAAAATTGACCGTCTGTTAAAACCGAAACTGCTCCAGCACCGCATTCTTCATATGTTTTCACTTGTTTTGGCACATCAACGTGTAAATTAATATCGCCTTTTGATGGAGACGCTCGCTTTACCTCTGCTATTACAGTAAACTGCTCTAACGCTTTTACAAGTGAGTGTGTTTTCCTTTTTTCTTTCACTGGTGAATATGTTTCATATAACTCCGCAACTTCTACTTTCTTTTGCTCTACAATTTTGTCTAAAATCGTCCCCATTTTAATTCACCCTTTCTAAATTTTCATGGCTTGCTGCAATTAATAAGTTTAGTTTGGCTAATGCTTTTCCAGAGTCAATGCTATGTGCCGCTAGTGTAATTCCTTCTTCAATCGTTTCTGCTCTTCCATTTGCGAAAAGGGCTAGACCTGCATTTAATAAAACAGTATCGCGATAGACACTCTTTTCTCCGCTTAATACTCCGAGCGTAATCTTTGCATTTTCTTTTGAATTCCCACCTCTAATTTCTTCATTTTTCACTCTTGAAAAACCATACTTTTCTGGATCAATACTCATTTCTACTATTTCATTATCTTTTAAAACGACGACATGATTTTCTCCCTGTAATGATGCTTCATCTAAAAAGCCACTTCCGTTTACGACGAGCGCTTGTTTTCTGCCAAGTTTCTGCAATACTTCCGCTACTGGCAATAACATATCTCGCTTATAAATACCGACAAATTGTGTTTCTAAATTAACCGGATTCGTCAACGGTCCAATTAAGTTAAAGATCGTCGGAACGTTTAATTCTTTTCTTATTTTCATAATGCGTCTTAATGCTGGATGCATCGCTGGTGCGAATAAGAAGGCAATACCTACATTCTCTAATAAATAGTCAATCTCACCCGGCGTACAGCTTATGTTTACACCGAGTTCTTCTAATAAATCAGCACTTCCTGTTTTACTAGAAACAGCGCGGTTTCCATGTTTCGCAACCTTTACACCAGCTCCGGCAAGTACAAATGCCGATGTTGTACTAATATTGAATGTTTGCGCACCGTCACCACCCGTTCCGCAATTGTCCATCGCGCCTTTTATATGATTTGAAAACGGTAATGCCTTTTCGCGAAGAGCACGAACGAGACCGTATATTTCTTCTGCTGTTTCGCCTTTCGCTTTCAGCAATACTAAGAAAGCTGCAACTTCACTTTCCAATATGTTGTCACTTAATAAAAGAAGTCCCGCTTCATACATTTCTTCTTCTGTTAAATGTTGTCCCTCTACTAATTTTCGAAGATAACTGTTCATACTCTCTCCTCCTCTTTCACTTCTGCTAAAAAGGCACGTATTAACTTTCCGCCTTCTTCTGTTGCAATTGATTCTGGGTGAAACTGTAATCCGAAGAGCGGATAATAGTTGTGACGAACTGCCATGATTTCTCCGTCATCCATCGCTGTCGCAAGTATGTCAAAACACTGCGGCAAACTATTTTGCACTGCGACGAGTGAATGGTAACGCATTGCTGTTAGCGGCTGCGTTACGTACGAAAAGATTGACGTTCCGTTATGTTTCACACGCGATGTTTTTCCGTGTTTAATGCGCTCTGCTCTAACAATTTCTCCTCCAAATGCGGATATGATTGCTTGATGGCCAAGGCAAATTCCTAAGATGGGAACGTTCTTATAAAAGTGACGAATAACATCGATACAAATTCCAGCATCTTCTGGTTTCCCAGGTCCTGGTGAGAGCACAATTCCTTTCGGCTTCATCTCCTCTAATTGTTCAATTGTTATTTGATCATTTCTTACGACAACAATTTCTTTCTCGTACTCGCCTAATAGTTGATACAAGTTATATGTGAACGAATCATAATTATCGATAAGTACAATCATTTCATAACCTCCAAAAGCGCTCTCGCTTTATTTAATGTTTCTTCATATTCAGCAACCGGGTCTGAATCGTAGACGATACCCGCTCCTGCCTGAACGTACGCTTTCTCGTCTTTTACAACCATCGTTCGAATTGCTAGCGCCATATCAAGGTTTCCTGAGAATGAAATATATCCAACCGCTCCGGCATATACATTTCTTTTTTCATGCTCTAACGTATTAATAATTTCCATCGCCCTTATTTTCGGAGCACCTGATACTGTACCAGCTGGTAAACAATACGCTAATGCATCAAATCCACTCGTTTGTTTTCGCAATGTTCCGTAAACTTCAGATACAATGTGCATAACGTGAGAGTATTTTTCTACTTTCATATATTTATCTATCGTCACAGAGCCAATTTCACTTACTCTGCCAATATCATTTCGTCCTAGGTCCACAAGCATCATATGCTCTGCTCGCTCTTTCTCATTTCCTAACAGTTCTTTTTCGATTTCCTCATCTTCCTGCTTCGTTTTCCCTCTCGGCCTCGTACCAGCAATTGGGTTTGTCATCACTTTATCCTCTCTTACTGATAACAAACTTTCCGGCGAAGAGCCAAGTACAACATAATCTTGAAAATCGATATAGAACATATATGGTGATGGATTTGCAATTCGAAGTTTCCGGTATAATGCAAATGGATCTCCAATACATTCACTTTGCAAACGCTGGGATAATACAACTTGGAAAATATCTCCGGCCCGAATGTATTCTTTCGCTGTTTCTACCATTTCACAAAATTCTTTTTCAGTTATTGAAGAAGTGAATGATAATATTGATTGTATTTCATTTACTTCCGCTTCTTCTCCCTTTAGCACTTCCTCTTTGTATACTTGCAATCTTTCGTATACTTCTTCATAAGAAGCTGAATCGTCTTCCCTGCATACATATACAAATGACAACTTTTGGCGTAAATGATCGTAAACGGTAAACTCACGATATAGTAAAAGGTGTACTTCTGGAATATTTAATGGATCGTGTAAATCTGCTCCAATGTTTTCATACTGCCGAATGACGTCATAGCCAATATATCCAACTGCTCCCCCGCAAAACGGAAATGGACTGTCTACTTGCGCTGGTGCGATTACCTCTTCTAGCATTTGCAGTACGTTACCCTGCAGCTTTTCTTTTTTCCCATACATCATTCGCTCTACTTCTATACCAACGCTTTTCACTTCTCCATAAGGATTACACCCTAAGTAAGAATAGCGCCCTTTATCTTGATGAAGCTGCGAACTTTCTAATAAAAACTTTTTCTTTCCCTTCATACGTCTATATAAAGAAATTGGCGTAATGCTATCTCCTTCTTCTTCAGCAATTACTAAAAATGTGTTTCTTTGTTCTTTTTGCTTCATAAATTCCTCTTTTGTCATCATGCCTTTCACCTCACTCTGAAAAATAAAAAAGTCCCCTACATATCGAAATATGTAGAGGACGATAAATTTACCGTGGTACCACCTCAGGTTGGATGCAAAAGCATCCCGCTTTATTCAGGTACAAAATATATACCTTATCCTTGTAACGGCGGAACCCGGGTTGCCTACTGAAAATAATTGTTCAGCATACCTCTCGTAAGCCCATTCCGTATATGGCACCGCACCGGGCTCCCACCTGTCCCCGGCTCTCTGAAACGTCTCCAATATACGTACTCTTCTTACTTAAACGATTTAACATATTTAATTTTTTGTACACAAAAAGGGAGTACTCATCCTATAGAAAGGACGGGTACTCCCGTGGTGCCACCTTAATTCGTTACGAATGTAACGCACTTTGCCGTATCAAAAAATAATACGTGTCTCTTGTATCGATGAGATCATGTCGCCAAAGCCTACTTCTTTCGTTTCGGTTTGGAAGCTCCGAAGCCCATTCCACATCAATCCCATACTGATTCGCACCAACCATCAGCTCTCTGACATGTTCATCATATGTACTCTTCTTCATCAACGCTTGCATTTTTTTAAGTTGCACTCATTATAGACCTAACTTTTTTTACAAGTCAATACTTTTTTTAAAAAATTATTTCTCTCTTCTTTCAATATTATATTGACAAAACAACGTGTTTTTATGTAAATATAATAAATACTCTATTAAAATTAAGGTTTTTTCGTCTGAAATTTATATATTAAAAAAGTAAAACGATGTCAAAAAACGCTTACATTTCTGAAAATTCATATTTGTATATGGATTTTTCAGAATAATCATGATAGATTATAAATATGCATAATGCATCAAAAGACATGACAAAAGGAAGGGGAACTACATGAGTACGCAGATGTTAACTTTAACTTCTATCTCTATTTACATGCTCGGGATGTTAGTAATCGGCTATTTCGCCTACAAACGAACGTCCAACTTAACAGATTATATGCTTGGCGGGCGTACACTAGGCCCCGCAGTAACAGCATTAAGTGCTGGAGCATCCGATATGAGTGGTTGGCTTTTAATGGGATTACCCGGTGCAATGTTTAGCGTTGGATTAAGTAGTAGTTGGATTGCATTCGGCCTAACACTAGGCGCATACGCAAACTGGCTTTATGTTGCTCCTCGCTTACGTACCTACTCTGAAATTGCAAACAACTCTATTACTATCCCAGAATTTTTGGAACACCGTTTCCACGACAAATCTCATATGCTACGCTTAGTATCCGGACTTGTTATTATGATTTTCTTTACTTTCTATGTAGCTTCAGGACTAGTTTCAGGTGCTGTATTATTTGAAAATTCATTTGGTATGAACTATCATGTTGGATTATTCATTGTCGCAGCAGTTGTCGTGGCTTACACATTATTTGGTGGTTTCTTAGCGGTAAGTTGGACAGACTTCGTGCAAGGAATCATTATGGTAATCGCTCTTATTCTTGTTCCTATTGTAACAATTATGAATTCGAACGGACTTGGACCTGCGTTTGACACAATTCGATTTGTAGATCCAACACGTTTAGATATTTTTAAAGGTGCCTCTACTTTAGGAATGATTTCTTTATTCGCATGGGGCCTTGGTTATGTTGGACAACCTCATATTATCGTACGCTTTATGGCAATTTCGTCTGTAAAAGAAATTAAAAGCGCACGAAGAATTGGTATGAGCTGGATGATTTTCTCTGTTGTCGGAGCTATGTTTACTGGTCTTATCGGTATTGCTTACTATTCACAACAAGGGTTGACATTATCTAATCCAGAGACAATTTTCCTTGAACTTGGAAAAATTTTATTCCATCCACTTATTACTGGATTTTTATTAGCAGCGATTTTAGCAGCTATTATGAGTACAATTTCTTCTCAGCTTCTCGTTACTTCTAGTGCTATAACAGAAGATTTATATCGTACATTCTTTAAACGTTCTGCTTCTGATAAAGAGCTTGTATTTGTCGGTCGTATGGCTGTACTTGTTATCGCCTTAGTCGGGTGCGCATTAGCGTTTAAACAAAATGATACGATTTTAGCTCTTGTGGGATATGCTTGGGCTGGATTTGGTTCTTCATTTGGACCTGCTATTTTATTAAGCTTATATTGGAAACGTATGACGAAATGGGGCGCACTTGCTGGTATGGTTTCAGGTGCCGCTACAGTAATTATTTGGACACAGTTTAAGTTCTTAAAAGATTTCTTATATGAAATGATTCCTGGTTTCGCTATTAGTTTAATAGTGATCATAATTGTTAGTTTACTAACTAAACCTTCAAAAGAAGTTGAAGAGCATTTTGAGCATTTTGAAAAACAACATATTCATAATCTATAAAAAGAAAGCTCTGCTGTTACGATAACAGCAGAGCTTTCTTTTTATTACAGTTCGACAATCTTCTTCTCAAATTTAACAAATTCTTTATGTTTCGTTAAATTTACTATAACATTCTTCCTTTATATTATTAGTATCGACACCTATACAGAAAGGGGACTCCACAATGTTAGCATCTTTACAGCAACAACATATAAGAAAATTTTCACCTATCACAAACACTTCTGCTTCTCGTTTAAACATACAACCAAATCCACCTAAAATTTCAATTGCTCCTTCTGTTATTTCAGTTATCGGTGTTCATATGCAAAAAAATAAGTTAAAGATAAAAACTGGACAAAGTACTGAGTTATCAGCTTCCGTTTTGCCAATGCAAGCAACGAATAAAGAACTTATTTGGACAAATATGAATTCTGATGTCATCACAATATACCCAAAAGGTGATACGGTAACGATTACTGGAAAAAGTGCAGGAAGAGCAGTCGTAATTGTCACAACTGCTGAAGGAAAATTTCGTGACTTATGTGTCGTTCACGTGCAACCTTATATGACAAATCCAAAGTGACATAAAGAGAGTAGATATGAATCCACTCTCTTACTTTATTTCAATCCCAGGATTTTTTCTTTTTAACAACAAAATAAATTCTTCTTTATTTCTTGGAGAAATAAGTTCTGTTTCATATGATCCGTAAACAATTTCTAATCGATCGAATGATAGTGCATGAGCTGCGATTGGATTTTTTGTATTGGAAATTCGTTTTATGTCTCGTATAAATATACGTTTTTTAACGGGACCTGATGTAATTATAATTATTTCTTCCTTAACGATATATTTTGTTAAAAACCAACTCCAACTAAACAGTATAGCCAACGGAATTGTAAAAAATAAGAGAAAATATTCTCTCCCTGCAAATATGGGAGCAAAACACGCTCCAATGACAACGAAAAAAATCGGATATAACCATACATCTTTTTTTGATGGAAATTCCACTAAACTTCCTCTCCCTTGATTTAAGTCAATGAATCTCCTCCTCTTCCCTATTACAATGAAAACAACATTAGAATAGGAGGACGTATTATGACTGAGCGAAATTTTGCCTTATTTGCAGGCACTTCTCTTCTTATCATGGCATTCACTGCATTTTTTTCTTACGGTTTTGTTCACGGAAATCTCGTTGTACCAAGTAATGCGAGCACGACACTCCATAATATTCAAACTTCAAGTTCACTTTTCAAAGCAGAAATTTTCGGATGGATTATCATTTTTATTACGGATATTATCGCCTCGTGGGCTCTTTATTTCTTTCTAAAACCTATCCATACTAGCCTCTCATTGCTAGCTACCTGTCTTCGTCTTATGTATACAGCTATACTTGGTATTGCTATATTCAATTTAACATTTGTATTACTTCTTTCAAAAAGCACAGTTGCTAATTCAGAAGCATATACAATGTTATTTCTAGAAGCTTTTGAATACATTTGGTCTGTAGGATTAATCATTTTCGGCTTACATCTTCTCACCTTAGGATACGTAACCTTTCAATCTAAAAACATACCGAAGACTATTAATATATTACTGCTCATTGCTGCAATCGGCTATATCATCATTAACGTAATGAATACGATGTTTTCACAATATGATGCGATTATTTCCATTCTTAACGTTGTCTTTCAACTACCGATGATCACAGGTGAACTAGGATTTAGTATATGGCTATTGCTTAGAGGTGGAAAAAACTCTACTGTTTGAGTCGTTTCTTAATTCTGCTTAATGATTCTGGCGTAATACCTAGATAACTTGCCAATTGATATTGAGGAACACGATCGATTAAATGCGGTCGTTTTTGTAATAATGATTTGTAGCGCTCTTCTGGTGTCGATGTAATAAATAATGTAAGTTCTTCTTGTACTTCACCAAAATTGTATTCAATCATTTGGCGCGTCATTTCTTCTAACTGTGAATATTTCTTATACATGTCCTTTTCACTATACAGATCGCCAACTACAACTAGACAATCTTCTAGGCACGTTAACGTATGTGGGGATAATTTATCTTGTTTATGATGATTGAAATTCGCGATTGCTTGTTCTTCTGTATAAAAATTTGCTGTAACTTCTTTTCCAGATTCATCTATACAATGTTGCCTCACGCATCCTTTTAATACAAAATAACATTTAGACGGAACATCTCCTTGTCTTAAGAGCACTGTTCCTTTTTTATACTCTTCAATTTGTAATTCTTCCACGATCATGCGCTGCTGCTCTTCACTTAATGTTGTAAGATTTGTCATGTATTTCATTAAAATCTCTTTCATTTGGTCTCTCCTTCCCCTTCTATATTTGTATGAGAAACGTATGATGTAACTCCACTATATATTATCTTTTTTCATGCTATATGGCGGGAATTCCCCCCTATTAATTTGTTTTATTTTCTGCATAGAACAAAAAAAGAGAAGTTACCAATAACTTCTCTTTTCGTATATTAGAATGGGCTCGTTATAATTCCTGTGTATACACCGGCTCGTTCACCACATTTTTTGCTGTTCGCTTTTGTTGCTGTAGTAAGAAAACAGATACACCAAACAATACGAGCATGCTACCGATAATTTGCATTGCATTTAATTTTTCTCCAAGTAAGAAGAACGCTAGTATAGATGCCCCAACTGGTTCTCCTAAAATGCTCATTGAAATCGTTGTTGCATTTACGTAATTTAATAACCAATTATTAATGACGTGTGACACTGTCGGTACAATCGCAAGTAAAAGAAAAATACTCCAATCCCACTTCGTATAGCCTGTAAATGGCACTTGAAGTATAACGTTATAAATCGCTATAAATATACCAGCGAAGGCAAATACAGTGAAACTATAAATCCAATGAGATACTTTCTTTACTGTCGTTTGTCCGATAAATAAATAACCGACAACTGCTATTACACTTAAAAAGGATAATATATCCCCATAAATTGCTTGCTCACTTAGCCCTAAATCCCCCCAGCCAATACACATTACGCCTAGTATCGCAATTCCCATCGTCGCAATTGCTGAATAGGTTGTTCTTTCTTTAAATAAGAAAAAACCTCCCACTAAAGATACGATCGGTTGAAGTGCTAAAATAATCGTCGAACTAGCAACTGTCGTATGCTTTAAGGATTCAAACCATAAAAGAAAATGAAGAGCTAAAAAGAAACCAGATCCAATTAAAAATCCCCAATCTTTTATTTGAATCCTACTAAACTCTTCCCGTTTTTTCCAAACGATCGGCAGCATAATAAGTACGATAATCCATAATCGATACATACTTAAAACGGAAGATGGTGCTGAGGACATCTTTGCAAAAACAGCTGCGAATGAAATTGCTATAATGGAAATTGCTAGTGGTAGTGCGATTGATCTTTCTTGTTTCAAATCCTGTCTCCCCTCTCACCTGTAAAAAATCCCACTTCATTATATCCGTTTTCTTTCACAACTTAAATACTAATTTTTTAGATTCTTCGTACCATTATGGTAAAATAGAAATTAAGGCACCTATTAGTGATTATTTCTTTCCTTTTCACTACAAGCGTTGCTCTTACAATCATTACAGTAAATTTTTATTTAGGGGGATATACATGAATCAAACAATAGGGAGAATTGAAGAAATTTCATTTTTTAGTACATCACTTCAAGAGGAGCTTACACTTCTTGTTTATTTACCAGTAAATTACACACCTCTCCATAAGCATACGGTTGTTATTGCACAAGATGGTAGAGATTATTTTCAGCTTGGTAAAGCGCACCGTGTAATTGAGCGTCTTCGTGAAACTGAAGAAATCGACCGCACAATTATTGTCGGTATTCCATATAAAAATGTACACGATCGTAAGGAAAAATATTTCCCAAATGATGTAAAGAATGCTGCTTACATTCGTTTCCTTGCTCATGAGCTTGCTCCATATATTGATGCAAATTATCCAACATATCAAATGGGTAAAGGACGCGTTTTAATTGGAGATTCTCTCGGCGGTACAGTTTCCTTCATGACCGCAATTATGTATCCGCATACATTTGGTAAGGTCGTTATGCAATCACCATTTGTTGATGAAACAGTCATGAACTTAGCAAAAGATTTCAAAAATCCGGGGGCGCTAGATCTTTATCACGTAATTGGGACCGAAGAAACAGCTGTCAAGCGTACAGACGGACAAGTATCTGATTTCGTAGAACCAAATCGCGAGTTAAATAAACTACTTACAGATAGAAATTTCATCACGCATTATGAAGAGTTTGAAGGGAATCACACATGGAAATATTGGCAAGCAGATTTACCAAAAGCATTTTCTCATATTCTATCAATGAAATAATAGAGAGCGGTATTCAGAATAATTTGATATAATAGATAAAGAGATTTATTCTCAAAATCTAACTAGACTTGCAAAGGGAGGAATTGGAACATGAAATTAGGAATTGTAATTTTCCCATCAAAAATGATTCAAGATAAAGCGAACGGATTGCGTAAACGTTATGATCCGCACTACGCATTAGTTCCGCCACATGTTACATTGAAAACACCCTTTGAGACGCAAGATGATCAACTAGAATCGATTGTAAACGAGTTACATACAATCGCAAGTAAAACGAACCCCTTCACCCTTCATGTTGGAAAAGTCGGTTCATTCGCACCTGTTAATAATGTTCTTTATTTTAAAGTAGAAAAAACACCTGAACTTACTTTCTTAAATGAAGAAATGCATAATGGTTTCTTTACACAAGAGCGCGAGTACTCTTTCGTACCTCATTTAACAATCGGTCAAGACTTATCAGACGCAGAGCACGCTGATGTATTAGGTCGATTACGTATGAAAGATTTCTATTATGAGCAACCAATCGATCGTTTCCACCTTCTATACCAATTAGAAAATGGAACGTGGACTGTACATGAAACATTCCACCTCGGAAAGGAGAACAACTAATTTGCACGCACAAATCGTACAAACGGACGAACAACTAAGTGATGCATTCTCTGTACGTAAGCAAGTATTTGTAAATGAACAACAGGTTTCTGCAGAAGAAGAGTATGATGAGTTTGAAAAGATTTCAACACACGTTGTTATATATGATAATGATGTTCCAGTTGGTGCTGGTCGCTTCCGCATCGTTGATGGAATAGGAAAAATGGAGCGCATTTGCGTACTAGCTTCACATCGTAAAAAAGGCATTGGTAAAATCATTATGGATGCACTTGAAGCGTATGCGAAGGAAGAGTCTCTACCGAAATTGAAACTCCATGCTCAAACACATGCTGAATTTTTCTATAAAAAGCTAGGATACGTGACGGCTTCTGATGTGTTTATGGAAGCAAATATCCCACACGTCGTAATGATAAAAGAATTATAAAGTGAAACTTTAATCAGTGGGGGTTTTGTTCCTCCCCCACTGATTATTAGCCTTCACCAATCGGGCGTTTACGGGCACCTGAATTTTGAGGTAAGAGTTTTACTGCCCGCAAATAGCGGGGTAATTTTGTAGCAGGAGGTAGCCCCTCCTGTTTTTTACATTGCTATTTTCTTTTTCTTCCGCTAAAGTTAAATGTTGATGCTATAGTTTTGAAGGTGAATATATGACACAAGAAAAATTTTCACAAAAACCGTTAACACACGCTGGCATTCCGCAAGCGGCGTATCATATTCCGAAAACATCTACCCATTTAATTATGGAAGAAGATGCAGATGCGGCGTATTTCCGCGCTTTAGAACAGCAAGGTGTTTATTTAAATGAAAAACAGTTAGAAGCAGTGCAAACGACAGAAGGACCTGTCCTTACACTAGCTGGTGCTGGAAGTGGTAAAACATCTGTTTTAACAACTCGCGTTGGTTATTTAGTTAATGTAAAACATGTCCATCCGCGAAATATTTTACTGCTGACGTTTACACAAAAAGCAGCTGAAGAAATTCGAAGCCGTGTAGCGAATTTACCTGGTATGAATCATGCCGCAAGTAGCTATGTCGTTGCTGGTACATTCCACTCTGTCTTTTTAAAATTGCTTCGTAGTCAAGGATATAATCAGCAAATTTTAGCAAATGAAAAACATAAACAAATTATGATAAAGAAAATTTTGAAAGAATTGCGCTTAAAAGACGATTATGATGCCGAAACGATACTCGCTATGATTTCACTTGAGAAAAACAACTTGAATCGTCCGAAAGATGTAAAAGCGAAAACACCGGTTGAACAAGAGTTCAAAGAAGTATACGAACGTTTCGAAGAGGTAAAACAACGACACAATTATATCGATTTTGACGACATCTTATTAGAAATGTATTATATGTTAGAAAATAACGCTCCCCTGCTTACTCAATTACAAGAGCGTTTTCATTACATTGAAGTAGATGAGTTTCAAGATACGTCGTATGCACAATATGAAATTGTAAAATTGTTAGCCACGCCGAGAAATAATTTATTTATCGCAGGTGATGACGATCAAGCGATTTACGGCTGGCGAGGGGCAAGTCACCAAATTATTTTATCTTTTCCAAAGGAATTTGATAATACTACGATTATCGCACTTAATACGAATTATCGATCTAATCCATTTATCGTAGGACTTGGAAATGAAGTTATTAAGCTCAATCAAGAACGTTTTGATAAAGAGCTATATTCTGTTCGTAACGATGGCATACAGCCGTTTTATGCACGACCTGCGACAACTCTTGATGAAGCAAATCAAATTTTGCAACTCATTCAGGAAAAAGTAGATAGTGGTGAACGAAATTATAAAGATTTTTGTTTATTATATCGTACACATTCTGTAAGCCGTTCTTTACTTGATCAGCTTACAATTCATAAGATTCCATTTATTAAACATGGAGCGAGCCAATCGTTCTACGAACATTCTTTAATTAGGCCCGTATTAGATCACTTACGACTCGTGCTTGAACCGTTCCGCCTCGAATCACTTTCAAATATATTACCAACAATGTATATTGGCCGTGATGAGTGCATTTCATTTATTGAACGTGAACAATGGAAATATGGTGAGGGCCGTTTCCCTTCTCTTCTTCATTTTCTATTACTAAACCCAAGCTTGAAACCTTTTCAAGTTAAAAAAGTAAATGAGCGAATCGATTTTATTAAGTTTATAAAAGAACTTGAACCGAAAAAAGCATTGAAAGAAATTATTCATGGTAAAGGAAAGTATTTAGAGTACTTACAAAGTAATGATCGTTCTTCCTTTACGATGCATAAGGACATACAAGAAGAAATGTTAGAAGAATTAATGGAATCAGCAACTCGCTTTACGGATATTCCAGCTTACTTACAATTTATTAATGAAGCCATTCAAGGTCAAAAAGAAATGGAAGCATTAAAAACAATGCCGCAAAAAGATACCGTATCGCTTATGTCGATTCATAACGCGAAAGGCCTTGAGTTTCCATGCGTCTTTTTACTCGGAGCAAGCGATGGTATATTGCCGCATACTTCTTCTTTAAAAGATGCAAATGACCGTGTGACGGAGACTTCTGAAGCATTAGAAGAAGAACGACGATTACTCTATGTCGCCATTACACGCGCAAAAGAAGAACTTTACATTTCCTCCCCGCAATTTTTCAGAGGAAAGAAACTAGATATATCTCGTTTTCTATATACTACCCAAAAAGATTTACCTGAAAAGACATCCATTAAATAATGGGTGTCTTTTTCCATATCACGATATGTACATCCCCTCTATATAAATTCCCTGTTTCTATCCTGAGAATTAACGTAATATCAACCATATCCCGTTCATATTGTAATAGTGTATGTCAGAACTCACGATAAGGAGTGAACATAATGAGCTGCAATTGTAATGAAGATCATCAACACCATGATTGTGATTTCAACTGTGTATCTAATGTCGTTCGTTTTATACATGAACTACAAGAATGTGCAACCACAACATGTGGATCTGGTTGCGAAGTTCCATTTTTAGGAGCACATAACACTGCATCAGTAGCGAATACACGTCCTTTTATTTTATACACAAAAGCTGGAACACCTTTTGAAGCATTTGCACCATCTGCAAGCCTTACTAGCTGCCAATCTCCAATTTTCCGTGTAGAGAGTATAGATGATGATGACTGTGCTGTATTGCGTGTATTAACTGTAGTTTTAGGTGATGGTACCTCTGTACCACCTGGTGACGATCCAATCTGTACATTTTTAGCTGTACCAAATGCAAGATTAGTATCAACCTCCTCTTGTATTACTGTTGATTTAAGTTGCTTCTGCGCTATTCAATGCTTACGCGATGTTTCTATATAAAACTGAATACTAATTTAAGCATGGATTGGGTGGCAGATGATTCTGCCACCCAATCCATGCTTAAAAGGTATTATTATGTATTTTTTATAAAATTGGGAACTTGTCTAGAACATAGAACCTGTCCTTTTCATTAACTAAAAGTAGAAACAGATAAAGGAGTGAAAAACATGTTCTCTTCTGATTGCGAATTTAATAACATTGATTGTGAGGCGAAACCAGCTAGTACACTACCTGCCTTCGGTTTTGCTTTCAACGCTTCTGCACCTCAGTTCGCTTCACTATTCACACCACTACTATTACCTAGCGTAAGTCCAAACCCAAATATTACTGTTCCTGTAATAAATAATACAGTAAGTGTCGGAGACGGTATTCGAATTCAAGTAGCTGGTATTTATCAAATCAGTTATACATTAACGATCAGTCTTGATAACGTTCCTACTGCACCAGAAGCTGGTCGTTTCTTCTTATCATTAGGTACACCAGCTAACATTATTCCTGGATCAGGTACAGCGGTTCGCTCTAACGTTATTGGTACTGGTGAAGTAGACGTATCCAGTGGTGTTATTCTTATTAACTTAAACCCTGGTGACTTAATTCAAATTGTACCAGTTGAACTGCTTGGAACTGTAGACATCCGTGCTGCAGCATTAACAGTTGCACAAATTAGCTAGTAAAAAGCGGTATTTCTTAATTGAAATACCGCTTTTTATTTTTACAATAAAAAACACTCACCGTAACATGAGTGTTTCATTCTTCATATTGTTTTATTGTATTCTTCTTTTTCCCACAGTTGCATCCCTTTTTTTTCACAAACCCTTGTTGCTGTAATTGCTCTTGATATGCCTGATGTTGTGCTTGTTGCTGTTGCTGTATGTTATACCACTGCTGCAGGTCATATGAATTTCGCCTTGGATTATTGCTCACAGCAAACATCTCCTCTACTGTCAATTCTGTCTATTCACTATATGAACAACTCCTTATTTCCGTTCCCTCATTCTTTTAAACTCCGCTTTTTCTAACATCATGAAAATTTATCCCGATTGGTGAGGGCTGATAATTAGCGGGGGATGCCCCACACTGATTAAATTTTCACTTTATTATTCTCCCATAAAATATCCTGTAATTGTTTCAATGATCGCCGCTGCACCTGCAATGGCTAATAATGCTAGTACAGGCTCTGCAACAATAGGAATCCATTTATATAAAACTAATAAAAAAGCACTAACCCACACACCTGTACACCAATAGCAGCTTAATAATTCTCCCATCCACTTTCTTAATCCTTTCCCTTTCACCTTTGTAAAAGTCGATACACTTCCATCAGGCTCTGTAATCTCTAACTCATCAATAAACGGTCTTCGCAAAAAAACTGTAATTTTATCATAAACAATAAGACGAGTTAACCTAAATGCAGCTAGCGCAAAAATAAAAAATAAAAGCCAGCTTGTAAATAACATAATTCCACCTTCCCTATCCTCTTTAGCCTATTTAAAAAAAAAGGTCTTAAGATTGTGACCAAATCTCCCCCACTCCAATATCTTATTAATGTAAATACAAACAAGAAGATAAGGAGTGACATTAATGAGTTGTAACGAAAATAAACACCATAGCTCTTCTCACTGCGTAGTTGACGTCGTAAAATTCATCAATGAACTACAAGATTGCTCTAGTTCAACATGTGGTTCTGGTTGTGAAATTCCATTTTTAGGAGCACACAATACTGCAGCAGTAGCAAATACACGCCCTTTTATTTTATACACAAAAACTGGTGAACCTTTTGAAGCATTTGCACCATCTTCAAGCCTTACTAGCTGCCGATCTCCAATTTTCCGTGTGGAAAGCGTAGATGACGATAGCTGTGCTGTCCTACGTGTGTTAACTGTAGTATTAGGTGATGGATCCCCTGTACCACCTGGTGACGATCCAATTTGTACGTTTTTAGCTATACCAAATGCAAGATTAATCTCGACATCTACTTGCATTACTGTTGATTTAAGCTGCTTCTGTGCTATTCAGTGCTTACGCGACGTTTCTATAGTTAAGTAAACTAAAAAACTATTGGGGTGGTAGAAACTTTCTACCACCTTTACATATTTAAAAGCCGGCCATATCAATCGATTTGATGTCTTCTATAGATAACCGAACATCTCTCATACTATTTGGTGGCATAATGGATACAATGCCATTACGGTAAGATATAATCGATCCTATATATGAGACGGTCGTCGTTCTTATTCTACATCTTACTTTCGGAATGTAATGAGGCCGATTTAATAAAAAATGAATTTTTTCTTCATTATTCATATCCTTAAAGGATTTATTGTAAGGGACCGTTCTCACTTGCTCTTCCTCTACTTTTTCTTCCACCTCCACTTGAGGCTCCTCTCGTGGTTCTTGTTTCTCTTGTTCTACCACTTCTTCCACAGCACTACTTACAATACTTTCATTTCTATTACTTTGCTCTTTTTGATCCTCATCTTCAAAATTTGTTAAAATAATTCTTTTTATTTTCGGTGCAGCGAGTTCTAAATTTACTTGTGCAATATATAACAACGGTTTTCCAACTGTTGAACTTTTATTTTTATTCTTCACACTCGTCCCTCCCACTTCCATACGTAGCTGGATAAATCGTGTACTATTATAGTTATATTCATAACGTGGCTAGAACTTTCGTTAAAAATCGTTCTTTCTGGGAACAATTAAAAAGGACAGTCTCAACGTTTAGAGACTGTCCTTTTTAAACTTTAATTCCTATTATATTTATCCTAAAATATGATATCCTGAATCAACATGAATGTTTTCACCTGTTACTCCGCGTGCTAAATCACTGAATAAGAATACTGCTGTATCTCCAACTTCTTCTGGAGTCGTCGCACGACGAAGTGGTGCGCGCTCCTCAATTTCTTTTAAGATTGAGTTAAAGTCGCCTACACCTTTCGCAGATAACGTACGAATTGGTCCTGCAGAAATAGCGTTAACGCGAATGCCATGTTGTCCTAAATCGTTCGCTAAATATTTCACGCTAGCTTCTAATGAAGCTTTCGCAACACCCATAACGTTATAGTTTTTCACAACGCGCTCACCGCCAAGGTATGTTAAAGTTAAAATATTTCCGCCTTCTGTCATCACTTTCTTCGCTTCTCTTGCTACAGCTGTTAAAGAGAATGCACTAATATTTTGTGCAAGTAAAAATCCATCGCGAGAAGTATCTACAAATTCGCCTTTTAAATCATCACGATTTGCAAAAGCAATACAGTGTGCAACACCGTGAATTGTACCAACTTCTTGCTTAATAGTTTCAAAGCAAGCTGTAAGTTCTTCATCATTCGTTACATCACAAGGTAATACAAGTGATTCTTGTCCTTCTAATGTTTCCGCTAGTTCACGAACGTTTCTTTCTAAACGCTCTCCTGCATATGTGAATATTAATTTTGCACCTGCATTATGCAAAGAGCGAGCAATTCCCCATGCAATACTTCTTTGGTTCGCAACGCCCATAACAACAAATGTTTTCCCTTGTAATAGTTCCATGATATATCCTCCCAGAAATACTTATACTTGTTATTAGTACCTGATACTATAATTATAGTACCATAAAACCTCTTAAAGGCAAACAAAAAAGTCACTAACATAAATTTGTTAATGACTTTTTGTTTCTATAAAAAACCTTTCTAATCCTTCTTCCCAAGTAGGCATTTGTAAAAAACCATTTAATCGTAGCATGTTATGTTGAAAGATAGAATATTTTGGTCTCGCAGCCGCCGATCCGAATTCTTCAGTTGAAACAGGTAATACATTCACTTTCATATTTGCATACGAAAATATTTTTTGGGCAAATTCAAACCAAGAACATGATCCTCTATTGGATACGTGATACGTACCGTATAAAGAAGTGTGAATGAGCTTATTAATCATCATATTTAAATCTGCCACGTACGTAGGAGAGCCAATTTGATCCGCTACAACAGATATGTTTTCTCTCTCTTTTCCTAATCGTAGCATCGTTTTCACAAAATTATTTCCATACTTACCATACAACCACGATGTACGAACTATAAAATATTTATTATGTAACTCTTTTACGAACTGCTCTCCTGCAAATTTAGAAGCTCCATATATATTTATCGGTGCTGGATTATGAAATTCATGATAGCCATCCGGTTTGTCACCTGGAAATACATAATCGGTACTGACATACACTAACTTAGCCCCTACTAATTGTGAAGCAACCGCTACATTTCGAGCTCCAATCGCATTTATTAAGTAAGCAAGATCCTGTTCTTTCTCAGCACCATCTACCTTCGTATACGCTGCACAATGAACAATTGTATGTGGCTTTATTTCTTGTACCACTTGCTTAATTCGGGATATATTTGTTACATCTAATAACTTTTTATCAAATGGATATATGTCATATTCCTCAGAATTCAACTCTTCTTGTAGTTGCTTCCCTAGCTGACCGTTCGCTCCCGTTATGATAATCCGTTCTTTCATCTACATGCCCCTTACTTTTCTTTTAGTGGTTTCCACCAGTCCACATTGTTTTTATACCATTCCACCGTTTCTTTTAATCCTTGTTCGAACGTATACTTCGGTTCCCATTCAAACTCATTCTTCATTTTTTGTGCATCAATCGCATAACGACGGTCGTGACCTAAACGGTCTGTTACAAATTCAATATCTTTTTTCGTTTTTCCTAAAAGTTTTATAATTTGTTCCACAACATCTACATTTGTTTTTTCGTTATTTCCGCCGATATTATACACCTCTCCTACACATCCCTTATGCAAAACGGTGTCAATTGCACTACAATGATCCGTTACATGCAGCCAATCCCTTACATTCAATCCATCACCATATAATGGTAGTTTCTTTCCTTCAAGCGCATTCGTAACCATTAACGGAATTAATTTCTCAGGATATTGGTACGGTCCGTAGTTATTAGAACAACGCGTTATAATAACTGGTAATTGATACGTTTCATAATAAGATAAGGCTATCATGTCGCTACTCGCTTTACTTGAAGAATATGGACTATTAGGAGCTAGCGGGGTTTCCTCTATAAATTTCCCAGTTTTCCCTAAAGAACCGTATACTTCATCTGTTGATACTTGCACGAGTTTAATATGTGAATATTTTTTCACTAACTCCAACAGCGTGACTGTACCTATTACATTCGTATCATAAAAAGGAATTGGGTTTTCAATACTACGATCCACATGTGATTCAGCTGCGAAATTTACAATTACTTGCACGTCACGTTCCTTAACAACATGTTCCAGCAGCTCTCCATTTTGGATTTTCCCTTTTACAAATGAGTAGTTAGGATTTTCTTGAATAGACTTTACATTATTTAAATTCCCGCTATATGTTAATGCATCGTAATTAATGATTTTATATGTTTCATAGTTTTTTAACATGTAGTGAATGAAATTACTTCCAATAAATCCAGCTCCACCTGTAACTAATATATTCATAAACAACTCTCCTACTTAAAAACTATCTTCATATTCCTGAAGTAATGGTAATATTCGATCCTTATCGGACAAGATAGGATTTGTTACCGGCCATGGAATTGATAATTCTTTATCTTCCCAAAGCAAACCGGAATCGTGATCAGCACTATAATACTCATCTACTTTATACATAACAATTGTATGAGGTACAAGTGTACAAAAACCATGAGCAAATCCTTTCGGCACTAATAATTGCCTATGATTATCCGCACTTAAAATATAACCTCTCCACTTTTTAAATGTAGGTGAATCTTTTCGCAAATCAACGATAACATCATATATTGCACCTTGCATAACTTGAATGAGTTTCGTTTGTGCTTTCGGATTTTTTTGAAAGTGTAGCCCTCGAATCGTCCCCGAATGCGCTGAATAAGATACGTTATCTTGCAGAAATGAATGCGTAATCCCTAACGATTCTAGCATCTTCTTATTATAACTTTCAGTAAAAAAACCTCGCTCGTCTTCAAACAATCTCGGTTCTAACAATTTCGCATCGGTAAAATTTGTTTCTACAACTTTCATATTTTCACCTATTCTCCATTAAACTGTTTCCCAAAGTTTATATCCCGCGCTAACGTATTCGCTCTTTGAAGAGAAGCATGCGTTCCCGCATCAGTCCACCAGCCACTCATTTCATTATAAGTAAGTACTCCTCGTTTTAAATACCAATTATTTATATCTGTAATTTCAAGTTCCCCTCTTGCGGAAGGTTTTAATTCTTTTATATAAGAAAAGACTTTCGAATCATACAAATAAATTCCCGTAACAGCATAAGAACTTTTCGGCTCATTCGGCTTTTCTTCAATTTCAATTATTTTTCGGCCTTTAATATGCGCTACACCAAATCGCTCGGGATCTTCTACAGATTGAAGCAGCACTTTAGCCCCTTCTTTTTGACTTGCAAACTCTTTAACATACGGGCAAATATCATCTGAAAAGATATTATCTCCTAATATAACTACCATCCGATCATTTCCTACGAAATCTTCACAAAGTCCTAGCGCTTGCGCAATCCCACCCGCCTTATCTTGCACACGATACGTAAAGGATACACCAAACTCTTGACCACTTCCTAGAAAGCTCACAACATCTCCCATATGCTCTTTACCTGTAATAATCATAATATCTGTAATTTCACATCGCTTCAGCTTATATACCGCATGATAAATCATCGGATACCGCCCAACGGGAAGTAAATGTTTATTCGTTACTTTCGTTATTGGATATAATCTCGATCCTGTCCCGCCTGCTAAAATAATCCCTTTCATCCTTCATCTCTCCCTTATGATGGAGATAGCACCTCTTTATAATGTTCCACAAAAATTTCCCGGTATTTCTCATATGTATCCGCATCAAACTCATCTCCGTTGTAATGAATACACCATAGATTTGCTTGATTAGGGATACCAATTAAATATCCAGCCTTTTGAAATTCTAAAGACTGTGACACATCATAGAAATGGAATCCTTGAAACAAATCCTCTCGCCACGGAATATCATACTGCGTTGCCATGAGTAAACCATCGATTGCTTGCACTGACATAAAAGATTGATTTCCATAAAACCCCTGATCCAAATTTAATAATTGATAATTCTGTCTTCTGTGCTCAATCACTTTCCCTACTAAATTTTTCCCTTCCCACCATATCCCGTTACTCGGTAAAAACTGAGCACCAGCTACTCCAATTAAACCAAGCTTTTCATTTTCTTTAAAAAGAGAAATGAGGGTACAAAACATATCACGATTAATAAGGTAAGTATCTTGATGTATATATACTTTATATTTCGCCGGATATGAAAGTGCTCGATTGTACGCACTTGCCATACTTTTCGCATCTCGTATCGGAAAAATTTGCACTACATAGCCAGGGGGAACAACAATGTTTCTTATTTGCCTTTCGCATTGCTCGAAAAGCTCTTCATTATTTACACAAACAACGACTAATATTGTATGATCTTTCATTTTGTAGCCCTCTATTCTTCCTTATTCACATCTGACATATAGTTCTCTACAAATACTTTTCTATACTTTTCATAGTTCGTCATATTTACATCGAAATGATAATGAATACACCAAGCATCACGCTGCACAGGGACACCGACTGTATACCCAGCTTTTTTAAATTCAAAAGATTGGGATACATCATAAAAATCAAACCCATCAAATAAGTCCTCTCGCCACGGAATATCATATTGTGTCGCCATCAATAAACCGTCAATACATTCCACAGGAATAAATGTTTTCGATTCATGAAATGGTTGCTCTAAACTTGCCATATAAAACAAATCGTTCATATAACCAATGACTTTCCCGACAATCCCACGCCCTTCGTTCCATACACCATTTGGAGGAACATATTGGGATCCAACCATCCCAATCATCCCAAGATGTTCATGCTCCTCAAATAATTGAATTAATCCGTATAGAAAGGCTCCATTTATAATAAAGACATCTTGGTGTAAATACACTTTATACTTCGCTGGATGTGAAATGGCTTGATTGTATCCGCTCGTCATACTTTTTGCATTTCGAATCGGCATAAATTGTATAGTATACCCAGGAGGTACTGCCAATTTCAATATATGTCGCGCACATTGTGCATACAATTTCCGATCATTTATACATGTAACAAATAGTATTGTTTTTTCTGCAGCACTCATAATTGTGATTTTTCTGCTTCAATAATATATTGAAATACAACTGTCTCAGCCATGAAGCCACTTCCAAGACGATACTTTTTACAAATTCCATATAACTCTTCAATAAGTGGCTCATATATTTTATGATCAACATATACACGATCTACTTTACTAATAGAATATCCTGCTTTTAAAAACATTCTTAGCATTTCATTAAAAGTAAAGAAACGAATATGCGTTTTATCTAATAATCCATATTCTGTATACGTCCAATTTCCAGCGAGTAAGGGAGCTAATACTGAAATGTGCGCAACGTTTGGTATGCTAGCTAAAATCACACCATTTTCTTTTATATATGGCTTTACTTTCTTTATGACAGCCCACGGATCAAATAAATGCTCTAATACATCCCCAAATATGACACAATCAAATTGTTCCTTCTCATAAGGAAGATCCATTGTTTCTATATCACCTAAAATAACATGATCTAGTTTTTCTTTCGCTTTTTCGGCAGCCTCTGGGAACGCCTCAATTCCTGATACACGTGCTCCATTTTCTTTTATAGCCGCTCCTAATGCACCGCTCGAGCAACCAATATCAAGAACTTCTTGCCATTCCTTTTTTATATGCTTGAATAAATTAGGATTTATCGCATTATAATAATGTTCAGATTTTTCTTCGTATAAAGAACTTTTCTCCCGATTCATTTCACACACTCCTTATGCAAATTGAATTTGAAATATAAACAAAAGACATTCTACAAAGGATGCCATCTCTATTGGTTGCATTACCGATACTCTAATATATAGCCATTCTACTATCATTAGAATAGCGACAAGTCATTTCCTAAAAATAGAACAAATTACATTTTATATTGTTTATCATAGATGCCTCTAAAATATTTACGGTTATATTCAATCGCAGCATTATTCGGAACATAAGAAGCTGCCAATTCATTATAATAATAAGCTTTATCTTGATCTCCTAATCTGCTATAACAAATACACATTTGTAAATATGGAATCCACGTATAACTAGCCGGACTGTGAAAAGGACTATCCTCTGCTAGCGGCACTTCAGTTGCTAGCTTAAACCAAAATATCGCTTCATTATACTTTTGTTGTTCCATATATATATATCCTATTCTTGTACAATTCTCTCCTCTAGGAATACCATAACGAAACGACTTCGTACAAGTTTCAACTGCCTTCTCCCAGTCTCCTAACTTCGCATAACAATCTCCTAACTTACCACATGCATAAATTTTCTCTTCATGCCATCCTTCCTCTTGATTAAGAAATGTTTCATACAGAAGAACCGCATCGTCGTATTTTTGATTATCCATAGATTCATTACCGTAATAAAATAAATCTCTCGGGCTTAATTCTTCTCCAGCTGCTACAGCATTTTGAAAAATTTTCAAATTACGATTCGTTATTTCTTTTTCTTTCTTATGTGTAATGGCGACATTACTATTGTAAATCTCACCAGAAACAGCTAAATACTCATGCACCTTTCCAAACCATTGAAATTGTTTTTCACGCTTTACAAGTCGATATCTTCTTGTGCAATATAAAGGTTTCCCATTAGAATCCATTACAAGATAATAAGGCATAGAAACAGCGTCAACTTTACCATCTAACTCTCGTTTTAATGTTTTCAGTGATTCTTGAGCTTCCTCTAATAACACATCATCAGCATCTAACCATAATATATATTCTTGCGTTGCTTTTGAAAACGCAAAATTTCTAGCTGCCGCAAAATCATCAACCCACGGAAAATCGTGTATGTTAGAAGTGTATTTTGCTACAATTTCCTTCGTTCGATCAGTGGATCCTGTATCAACTACAATAATTTCATCAACAATTTTTTCTACCGCGTCCAAACATCGATCTATTGTATTTTCCTCATCGCGAACAATCATACATAGACTAATTGTAATTCCTTGCTTGTTCAACATAATCACCCTCTTCCAACTCAATCATATGTTATACATACAATAAACTTTCCATTTTTTTAACTTGTTCAAGCTATTTAAGATTTCTTTTTAATAATTCAAATGTCCGTGTCATTTTCTTGCGATTTTGCATCTACTATATAATGAAAGCTTTATGGAGGTGAATTTATGTCAAATAATAATTATTCAGATGGCTTAAATCCTGATGAATTCTTATCAGCTAGTGCATTTGATCCTAATCTTGTAGGTCCAACTTTACCACCAATACCACCGTTTACACTTCCAACCGGGCCGACTGGACCTACTGGGCCTACTGGACCGACTGGACCTACCGTACCTACTGGGCCTACTGGGCCTACTGGGCCGACTGGGCCTACTGGGCCTACTGGAGACACTGGTACAACTGGCGCAACTGGACCTACTGGGCCTACTGGAGACACTGGCGCAACTGGACCTACTGGGCCAACTGGAGACACTGGCGCAACTGGATCTACTGGGCCAACTGGGCCAACTGGAGACACTGGACCTACTGGGCCAACTGGAGACACTGGCGCAACTGGACCTACTGGGCCAACTGGAGACACTGGCGCAACTGGTGCGACTGGACCTACTGGGCCTACTGGACCTACTGGGCCGACTGGACCTACTGGGCCGACTGGGCCTACTGGGCCTACTGGGCCATCTGGATTAGGACTTCCAGCAGGATTGTATGCATTTAACTCTGCTACAGTTTCTTTAGCTCTTGGAATTAATGATCCTGTACCGTTTAACACGGTTGGATCTCAGTTTGGTACAGCAATTTCTCAATTAGACGCTGATACTTTCATCATAAGTGAAACTGGATTCTATAAAATTACTGTTATCGCATATACTGCAGCAGTAAGTTTATTAGGTAGCCTTGCAATTCAAGTTAATGGAGTTAATGTACCAGGTGCAGGCACAAGCTTAATCTCACTTGGATCACCTATCGTTATCCAAGCAATTACACAAATTACAATAACTCCATCAATGGTTGAAGCAATTGTTACTGGAATTGGATTATCATTAGCTCTTGGTACAAGTGCATCCATTATCATTGAAAAAATCGCTTAATTTTTTTACTTAGCAGTAAAACTGATATCAGTTTTACTGCTTTTCCAATTATGAATTCAAGCATGAAACTTGCACTATCTACATAATCATATTGTTGTATGACATTTTGCAGGAGGCACAAATATGGAAAATAAATTTGCTGTTCAGCTTTATCTCGAGTTGTTAAAGAAAACAATTTTATTTGAAATATGGCTAGAGTATGAGCCATATTTACCTGCTTCATTACATATTTCTAAGGAACTTCCATATGAACCAGTTACCGTACCACTTCCTTTATTCATTAAGCAATATGCTGAAAACCATAACTTGAAAATTGTGAAACCAGATGTTTTAAAAAGTGAACGTCAAGATGGGATGGATTGGCCAAGAGCAGCACACAGTATGATTGGCCGGGAACGTATGAATCAATTACATGAAGCACTAGAAACAGTTGTCCGTGAAAATATAGAAGGTGATTTTATTGAAACAGGTGTGTGGCGCGGGGGATCGTGCATTTTTATGAATGGTTTTTTACAGGCAAATAACATTACTGATCGTAATGTGTGGGTTGCAGATTCATTTGAAGGTTTGCCAACACCGAATTTAGAACACTATCCGAAAGATTACGGAGATTATTTACACTCTTTCGATTACTTACGCGTTTCTTTAGAACAAGTACAAGAGAATTTTAGAAAATATGATTTATTAAATGATCAAGTAAAATTTTTAAAAGGCTGGTTTAAAGATACTTTACCAACAGCACCAATAGAAAAAATTGCAATTGCACGCCTTGACGGTGATATGTACGAATCCACAATGGATGGTCTCGTGAACTTATACGATAAAGTTTCTAAGGGCGGCTATATTATTATTGATGACTATGGACTACCAGCTTGTGCAGAGGCCGTGACAGACTTTAGAAATCAAAGAAACTTAAAAGCTCCTATTACTAAAATTGATGTATTCGGGGTTTATTGGCGAAAAGAATAGGGCGAAACTTTATTCAGTTAGGGTTCCTCCATCTCGCACTAATTATTAGCCTTCGCCAATAGCATGATAAATAAAAACAAAAGCTCCCATTACTATTTCCAGTTGTTCTAGGGAGCTTTTTACATATCGCAACAGTTCTAATATCGTTTCCCCTCCCACTATAAAATGTTAGCTGCATATTAAAAATGTTGGTTCCCTATTTACTACAAGGAAGGAGTGAAATTATGAGCGAGCTTGAAAAAAAAATCGCATTAATCCCACCTCCCGAACTCGTCCAATATGTAGGTGGCGACTTTCAAAAGGTTGGAAAAGAATTCATAAAGCATTTTATTCAAATTGGTAGTTTAAAATCCAATGAAACAGTTTTAGATGTAGGTTGTGGTGTCGGTCGAATGGCGGTTCCATTAATGAATTACTTAGGTGATGATGGAGCTTATTATGGATTTGATTTATTTAAAGATGGCATTACATGGTGCAAAAATAATATTTCAACTGCCCGTAGCAATTTCCATTTTGAACACGTTGATATATATAATCAATTCTACAACCCAGAAGGAAAAGAAGATGCTTCTCAATACAAATTTCCATATGAAGACGATTCATTCGATTTTATTTTTTTAACTTCTGTATTTACCCATCTCCTTCCGAAAGAATTAGAACATTACGTATCTGAGATTGTACGTGTTCTAAAAAAAGATGGGAGATGTTTTATTACCTTCTTTCTCATTAACCCTGAATCATCCTATTACTTAAATTCTGGGCTAAGTACATTAGGTTTTTATCATCAAATTGAAAATTGTTATGTTGTGAATAAAGATATTCCTAATTTCGCAGTTGCCTATCCTGAAGAAGATATCCGCACCTTATTAAATAAACATGGCTTAGAGGTAATTAATAAACCGCATTATGGTTTATGGTGCGGCAGAAATGAGTATACAAGTTATCAAGATATCGTTCTTACAAAAAAAGCTTCTGAAAGGTAGTTTCGTATGAATAATAAAAAAAAGTCACCTCTCGTTTCCATCCTTATTCCCACTTATAATCGACCACATTATTTCAAAATTGCTCTAGAAAGTGCATTAGCACAAACTTATCCAAACATTGAAATTATTATAGGAGACGATAGTACAAATGATGAAACAGAAATCTTAATAAATGAACAGTATTTACCTAATTATAAAAACATAACATACATTCGAAATACCACTACTTTAGGACAATTTCATAACGATCTTATGCTCTTAGAGAAATCTAATGGGGAGTATATAAATTTTTTAATGGACGATGATGTGTTTTATAATCATAAAATACAAAAAATGATGGCTTATTTTGAGCAAGACACAAATAAAAATCTCGCTCTTATAACTTCTTATCGAGTACGTATTGATGATCACGGGAATTTAATTGGAGATGCTCATCCAACACAAAGATTATATAGCGAAGACATTCAATTAAACGGAATATTTTTAGGCGACTGGATGTTAAAAGGTGGACATAACATTATCGGTGAGCCTACAACTATTCTGTTTAGAAAACAGTTACTCACTGAACCTTTCGGCACGCTAAAAGGAAGGCACTATTCTTGTAGTGTCGATATGGCATCATGGATTTCCTTACTTTCTAAAGGAGACGCAATATACATATCCGAACCTTTAAGCCAATTTCGCTACCATACTGGGCAACAAATACACAGCAAGCTCCTTGAAGGATCTGAGGATTTTACGCACCTCGTTATAACTTCAAAAGAATACGGATTTTTACAAGATAATACAGATTATAGACTAGGTCTAATTAGCGCTTATAAATGGTGTAAAGGTTCCTTAGAATATTATAGCCAGCTACCAAACCTCATTCCAGATGCACATGTACGTCTTTCCCATTGTTTGGACATAATTATAAAAGAGCTACATCATTAGTCTATTCTGCGAAAATAAAATGTGTGAGCTTTACGTGAATAATGCGTATAGTTCATACATTCTTTTTAAACTATGTGATGCACCAACTAAACCCCACTAATATAGAGAGCAGTAGAAAGGAATTCATACAGTGAAAGATCCGAACACTCAATATCAAATAGACTACATATTAATATTCATTTTATTTGCCATTGGGATTGTTAGCTGCTTTGCTATCGCAAGTGCACAAGCTTCTTTACCACCATTTTTACAAAATGTAAATTTTGTATTAAAACAAATCCAATGGTATGCCATTGGATTTATCGCCATTGGTGTTATTATGGTTATTGATTTCGATCGCTATAAACAAATTGCTTGGTATTTATATAGCTTTGCACTCATACTTCTAATTGGCCTAGAACTTCAAGTTCCTGGCGCCGTTACAATTAAAGGGGCTACCGCGTGGTACAGACTTCCAGGCATCGGAAACTTTCAGCCTTCTGAAATTATGAAATTATTTTTGATTATCGTCGTTGGACGAATTATAGCGAATCATAATGAAAAATACCTTTTTCGGACAACTCGTGAAGATTTCATTTTACTTTTAAAAATATTTGCAGCTAGTTTACCTCCACTACTTCTAATCGCAAAAGAACCTGATTTAGGAAACACAATGGTCATTTCAGCGATGCTTGCAACAATGGTTTTAGTTTCTGGTATACGTTGGCGCTTTATCCTCGGATTAACCTCCGGTATTTTCGCCATAGGCTCTACCTTAACATATATTTATTTCACGCATACAGAGTTCTTTAAAGAGCACATTCTAAAAGAATATCAATTAAATCGCTTCTATGGTTGGCTTGCACCTTATGAATATGACGCACAAGGATACCAATTAAGACAAGCATTTTTAGCTACTGGATCAGGAGAGATGCAAGGAAAAGGATGGGAAAATAGACAAGTATATTTTCCAGAGCCACATACAGATTTTATTTTTACAAATATCGCTGAACAATTCGGTTTTTTAGGAGCAAGTGTTATTATTTCATTTTTTTTCTTACTCATTTACCGAATGATCCATATCGCTTTAGAAAGCAATGAACCTTTCGGTAGTTATATTTGCGCTGGTACAATTGGAATGTTTACGTTCCAAGTATTCCAAAATATTGGGATGACAATTGGTTTACTCCCTATTACAGGAATAACGTTACCGCTTATGAGCTACGGCGGGAGTTCACTGCTCACATATATGGTTGCTATTGGATTTATTTTAAACGTACGCTCAAGAACTAAAATCTTTATGTTTAAATGAACCATATCGAAAAACGGTATGGTTTTTTTCTATGTCCATTTTAGATATACTAATGAAAAAATGAGCTGGAGGTTTAAATATGAAATATGACATTATAGGTGATATTCACGGATGCTTCCAAGAGTTTCAAGATTTAACAACGAAACTAGGTTATAGCTGGGATAGTGGTATCCCAATTCATAACGCAAAACGAAGGCTTGCATTCGTTGGTGATATTACAGACCGAGGTCCTCATTCATTACGGATGATTGAAATTGTATGGGAGCTCGTAATAAATAGAAAAGATGCTTATTATGCTCCAGGGAATCACTGTAATAAACTGTATCGTTTCTTCCTTGGACGTAATGTTACAATCGCTCATGGGCTCGAAACAACTGTTGCAGAATATGAAGCATTGCCTTCTAATAAGCAACAAATAATAAAAGAAAAATTCATTACTCTTTACGAACAATCACCGCTATATCACATACTGGATGAAAAAAAATTAACCGTCTGTCACGCTGGTATTCGGCAAGATTACATAGGAAGACAAGATAAAAAAGTACAAACCTTTGTATTATATGGTGATATTACAGGCGAAAAACACCCTGACGGCTCACCTGTCCGCCGAGATTGGGCGAAAGAGTATAAGGGTGAAACATGGATTGTTTATGGACATACACCTGTCAATGAACCTCGCTTTGTGAATCATACAGTCAATATTGATACTGGTGCTGTATTTGGTGGTAAACTAACTGGACTACGTTACCCTGAGTTGGAGACCGTTTCTGTCCCCTCTTCCCTACCTTTTGTCCCTGAAAAGTTCCGCCCAATTTCATAAAGTGAAACTTTAATCAGTGGGGGTTTTGTTCATCCCCCACTGATTATTAGCCCGCACCAATCGGGATAAATACCTCTACTTAATACAATTCACGATTTGCAGAGGATCATGGTGTTTTCTAGACATATTCCACACTAAAACTAGATAAAGCAATTAAAAAAAGATGCAATAAAGTGCATCTTTTTTTAATTGCACGGCATATACTGTCGCAGGAGGTGACGGAATGAAGAAAAAATCTTCTAAACAAAAAAGAAAATTCCACCCTTTATACCATCCCATGTATGGAATTAACAACTGGTGCAGTATTCGAGCTGCAGCTATAGAAGAAATAGAAGAACAAGAGTCATCAAAAAAAAGCAAACCGAGAGAAACATATGTCTCTTTAGAAAATGCTGTTATGAGGCGAATTATAGATAGCAGGAAAATAAAAGCAAAACAAAAAAAGAAGCTCGCTTCTAATAATGATGAACCTGTGCTTAATTCGGAAAAGATACAAGAAAATATAGAAGAAAACATTCCTGCAGCAATAAAGGAAAAAGTACAACCAGAAATTCCAGCTACTATTATAAATCAAGTAAAAAAAATAAAAGAAGCATTAGTCTCGGGCAACGATGTACAAATAGAAGGATCCGCCCCTATTCAGGCTCCTGTACCTACACCTATAAAAAAAGAAAATAACAAAGGAGCTCGTCACGCATATAAAGAAGGACTTCACTCTAAAGCTGATGGAATCGCTTCACATGCAGAAGGGCTTCTTACACATGCAACGGGTCCCTTTTCTCATGCAGAAGGGACAAAAACAAAGGCAACTGGACATAGTTCGCATAGCGAAGGAAGTGAAACGACAGCAGGCGGCTCTTATTCTCATGCAGAAGGAAAACATGCAATTGCTTTGGGCGAAGCAGCACATGCAGAAGGAACCGCAACTATCGCTAACGGATTCTCATCTCATGCGGAAGGAAATCATACATCAACAGCTAATTTTGCAGGCAGCCATATTATGGGGAAATTTGGTACAGCAGAAGAAGCTTATTCCTGGTTTATCGCAAATGGGACAAATGACACTGATTATAATATAGGTGCCAAATGGCTTGCCCATAACGGAGAAATGTATATCGATGGTGCTTCTTACAATGCAGGTGGTACTGATTTTGCACAAATGTTTGAGGCAGCAGATCATAGCCCTATTGATATCGGCTATTTCATTACATTTAGTAGCGAAGAAAAAATTCGAAAAGCTACTTCAAATGATTCATTCATATTAGGAATATCTAGCGCTACCCCCGCTCTCATAGGAAATAGCGGTGCTTTAAGTTGGGCAAAGCGTTATAAAACAGATAGCTTCGGAAAACGCCAATATACACGTACTGATACGCAAGAAATACAGCCACTTTTAAATACAGAATGGGATCCAGCTTGCAAATATATATCGAGACGAAATCGCACCGAGTGGCTTCCTGTCGGATTAATTGGACAAATGTTAGTACGTGATGACGGCACTTGCGAAACACACGGATATTGTCGTCCAAATGATGACGGCATTGCCACAAAAGCTGAAAGTGGCTTTTTCGTTATAAAACGTACTGGTGAAAATCAAATTTTAATATTATTTCGCTAAAAAAAGGGAACAAAATTCTTTTTATGATAAGAATTTTGTTCCCTTTTAATTGTTATGTAAAGCGTATTGCATATCCTCTGGGATACTTACGGTAAAAGTCATTCCCTTTTCTAAAATAGGATGATAAAACGTCAAAGATGTACTATGCAGCGCTTGACGTTTTATCACATCTCTTCGGCCACCGTATAGATCATCCCCAAGTAGCGGATGTCCTATATATGCCATATGTACACGAATTTGATGTGTTCTTCCCGTCTCGAGCTCAAGCGCTACATGCGTCTTATCGGAAGAACTCTCCATCACTCTAAAATGAGTAACAGCTCTTTGACCATCTTCACAGACAGTTCGCTCGATAATACTATCCGCTTTTCGTCCGATTGGCGCGTCAATCGTTCCTACTTCTTCTAAAATAGTCCCATGAACGATTGCCTCATACGTTCGTTTCACCCCTTTTTGTTGATGCTGCTTCGATAAAAGGTGGTGAACGAATCTATTTTTCGCAATTAACATAAGCCCTGAAGTATCACGGTCTAACCTCGTCACAATGTGCACCGTACTTGCAAGATTTTGTTTATCATAATGATATAAAAGAGCGTTTGCAATACTTCCTGACGGGTGCTCCCTAGACGGAATCGTCGACATATTTGCTTCTTTATTTATAACAAGAACCGCATCATCTTCATATACGATACATAAAGGGATCTCTTCCACTTCCATCCCTTCACTTCTTTCCTCCACTGGAAAAAAGATTTGTAACTCTTCACCAGCTTGTAACTTGTGACGAACACTTGTGTGTTGACCGTTTACTTCAATTGCTCCCCCGCGGAACTTTATATCCGTTAAAGCAGCTTTCGAAATCCCTTTTGTTTTCAAAAATTCTCTAACTAAAGTTCCCTCTTCAGCCAGCCCTATATCCCATTTCAATGTAAATCTGTTCAAATATATAAACCCTCTCTATTTATCTGCAACAAACGAGTCACGAACACGTTTCCAGAATGGGAACGGACGGAAACGAACAAATCGTACTTTCTCGTTTGCAACGCGATACTGAATTGATTTCACATCTTGATGAACCATCGTCAAATGATCCACGGTAATTTGCATGTTCATTCCTGCAGCCGGCTTTAAAACGCATGTATGATGCTTCGGCAGTACGAGCGGCGAACCTACCGTACGAAATACACGATTGTTGATAGATGCCATTTCTGCAATTTGAATCGCTTCAATAGAAGGGTGAATAATTGCTCCGCCAAGCGCCTTATTATACGCGGTACTTCCTGAAGGAGTAGAAATACAAAGACCATCTCCGCGAAACGTTTCGAAATACTCTCCGCGTATTTCCACTTCTGTTACTAATGTACCTTCTGCACTTTTTACAGTTGCTTCATTCATCGCCAAATACTGCGACTCTTTACTACCATTCACATAGCGAATAATCACTTCTAAAAGTGGATATTCAACCACTTGGAACGGTGTTTTAGCGATTGCAATCACCAACTTCTCTACTTCCGTCGGTAACCAATCTGCATAGAAACCTAAATGCCCTGTATGTACACCAACAAATGCGGTTTCATCTAATCGATTATAGTAACGATGGAATGCATATAAAAGCGTTCCATCTCCCCCAACAGAAATTACAATATCAGGTTCCTTTTCATCCATTGTAAACCCAAAATCTAACAAGTATTCTTTCATTGTACTTGCTAGTGTATCTGATGATTGATCTCCCTTTGACATAATTGTAAATTTCATCGCCCAACACCCTTTAGTTTATGATTCAGAATCTTTCGTTTCCTGCTTTCGTGAAAAGACCTTTTGCGCTTCTTGAATTTCAAGACGAATGGAAGACATTTCTTCATCTAATAAAAACGCCGCTTCCGCTGCACGTTGTAAGCGTATTTTAATATCTTCAGGAAAACGTCCACTATATTTGTAATTTAAAGAATGCTCAATCGTTGCCCAAAAATTCATTGCTAACGTGCGAATTTGAATTTCAACTAACACTTTTTTCTCCCCCTGTATCGTTTGAACAGGATAACTAATGACAACGTGGTAAGAGCGATAGCCGCTATCTTTCTTTTGCGTTACATAATCACGTTCTTCTACAATGTCAAAATCATTTCGTTTTCGAAGATATTCTACAACAGGCTTAATCTCATCTACGAATTGACACATCATTCGAAGGCCCGCGATGTCCTGCATATCTTCTCTAATTCGGTCTAGCGGTACATTTCTCTTCTCCGCTTTATCAATAATACTTGCAACCGACTTTACCCTTCCTGTTACAAACTCAATTGGAGAATGCTCCGTTAACATTGCAAATTGAGTACGCATTCCTTTTAGTTTCACTTTCAGCTCCGCCACCGCTTGGTGATACGGTGCTAAAAATTCTTCCCAATTACGATTCATTTCAACCACCACCAAAATCAATCCATTTGCTTATAGAAACACTTTTTCTACAGCAGTTACTAGTTCTTCTCCGTAATTTGCATTACCTTCAATATTTTCAACTAAATATTCTACTTCTTCTTTTAATCCTTCTAATTCTATTTCAACATCATTCACGCGAATAAACATCGCTGTATCTTTATTCATCGCTTCATGCATTACTTCCCAGCATGTATGCGGAATACTTACATAAATGAAAGATGATTCATTTTCTAAGATATATAAAAATGATAAATTGTCTGAGTCTACAAGTACGTGATTACGCGCACTTAACTCCTTTACCTCTATTTCAGTATTTTCCGCACAAAAAATAAGCGCATTCTCTCTCGTTTCTACGCTCTTAACTTGAATTTTATTTTGCATACTCGAACTCCTCCATCTCAACTTCCTGTCTTACTTAACAGTATTATTGTATCATAACATGGACGCAAACAAATAAAACATTGAACCAAATTTGCGAAAAAGCGATAATGTGGAAAGAATTATTTTTCAAAAGGAGCGCATACAATGACACAAGAAATTGAAATTGAATTTAAAAATATGGTTACAGAGGAAGAATTCCAAACATTATGCAAATCTTTTTCTATTGAAGCATTTACAAAACAAGTAAATCACTACTTTGAAACGCCTCACTTCTCTTTAAAAGATACGGGCTCTGCACTTCGTATTCGTCATAAAGATGGAACTTATACATTAACATTAAAACAACCTGCTGAAATTGGTTTATTAGAAACCCATCAATCTATAACAGAAAAAGAAGCACAACTTATGATGGAAACAAACACAATCATTCAAGGAACTGTAATGGATCAGCTACACAAATTACAAATTCCCGTTTCCTCTTTAACTTATATGGGTAGTTTAACAACAGAAAGAGCTGAAATATTATTTGAAGGCGGAACGCTTGTCTTTGATCATAGTTTCTATTACAATCACGATGATTATGAAATTGAATACGAAGTGCAAGATGAAAAGACCGGTAAAGCAGCATTTATAAGGTTATTAAAGCAACATAACGTACCAGTTCGTCATACAAACAACAAAGTAAAACGCTTTTTCCTTGCCAAACAAAACGAAGAGCGCTAAAGTAAAATTTCCATCAGTGAAGAAGAGCTGTACTTACGGCTACATTTCACCTTTTTGAAAAGCAAAAGATTTATTAGCAACATATAGAATAAGCAAAGAATGTTATGAAGGCTGTTTAGTTGCTCTTCATAACATTCCATTGCTACAATAGATATACATTTCATGGAAAAAGGAGTTTATAAAGGATGAGCAAGCAACCGATGACACCATTTGAAGCAATTGGCGGTGAACAATGCATTGCAACATTAGTGGATACATTTTATTCCTATGTCAGTGAACACCCTGACTTATCTCCGATCTTCCCGGATGATTTAACAGAAACTGCTAGGAAGCAGAAACAATTTTTAACACAATATTTAGGTGGTCCTAATTTATACACTGAAGAACATGGGCATCCTATGCTAAGAGCACGCCATCTTCCGTTTGAGATTACTCCAAAACGCGCAGAAGCTTGGCTGTCATGTATGGAGCAAGCAATGGATGATACAGGAGTGCACGGTCATATAAGAGAGTTTGTTTTTGAACGTTTAGCATTAACTGCTCAACATATGGTCAATACTCCAAATGAAACAGGTGAAGTGTAATGGATAAGCAGGAAGCAAAGCATATAAATATGCCTTCTCCTTCCACATGCGAGCATAAATCTGTAGAAGCATATTTATTTATTGATCCACTTTGTAAAGATTGCTGGGATATCGAGCCATTTATTATTAAACTATGGCTTGAGTATGGGAAATACTTCTCTATTCGTCATATAGTAACAGGAAAAGTGGACGGGGCAAACGCTTCCTCACACAAATGGAATAAACCTGCTAATATTCGATTTGTGTGGGAAAAGACAACAAGTTTACAAGGTTTTTCATGTGATGGAAAAGTACATATGCAAGAGGCGTCGTCAACACCGTATTTAGTTTCGATGGCAATTAAGGCGGCGGAGTTGCAAGGCCGAAAAGCAGGTTCGAAGTTTTTGCGAAAACTCCAAGAATACATTTTTCTTGAAAATGTATCAAACCCTGACTGTGAATTATTGCTTACATGTGCTAAAGATAGTGGCATTGATGTAGAGGAATTTAAAAAAGACCTACACTCAGTTAGCGCAAAAAAAGCTTTCCAATGCGACCTAAAATTCACAAATGAGATGCATATTACAGAAATACCTTCCCTCCTATTTTTTCATGCAAATTCAGATGAGGAAGGTATTAAAATCACAGGGATTTATTCCTATGATGTATACGTACAGCTATTAAAAGAACTGGTAAAATGCGAAATTGAGCCAGAACCATTACCTCCTTTAGAAGTATTACTAGAAGCAACACAATTTATTTCTTCAAAGGAAATCTCATTTATATATGACTGCCCTCAGCAAGAAATAGAGCGTGAACTAAAAAAATTACAACTAAAACGAAAAGTACAAATGATTGAAGTGAAGTGCGAGCGTTATTGGAAATGGATAGCAAAAGAAAAAGACCTGGTGTAAACACCAGGTCTTTTTCTTTACGGCTTATAAAAATATTAAAGGGGATGGGAGAAATTTTCACGTTCAAACAAAGGGGTATATGTTTGTATGTGAATTCGTTCACGCTTATTATATTACAAGATTCGACGTCAGATGACAACCCCTTTTGTCGAATTTCACATTTTTGTCACATTCTAAACGTTTTCATTCTTGAATAAGCTATAAAAAAAGCAATTTAGGAGGTTTCCTTATGAAAAAATCTCATATTTTTCTTATCTTTCTATGTGTTATTGTTTCTTTTTTCTTGTATATCCTCTCTCTATTACAAGCTTTCCCTAAAATTATTGCCTTTCCTCTTTTATTCGGAGTTATCGTCATCGCTGTCTCTTATTTCAACTATAGAAAACGATTTAAAGGATTTTAATTACAAAAATCAACTGTAAAACTGCCTTCTAATTTAGAAAAAGTAAGGAAATCCTCCTTATTTTATCGACAAATATCGACAAAAAACATTTTCAAACAAAAAAGACGAGGATAAAATCCCTCGTCTTTTCTCATTACTTTTCTTCAAATAATAACGCTTCTAATTCATTTAATTTCTCTTCAAATACTTGAAGTGCCTCTTTCACTGGTTCAGGAGATGCCATATCAACTCCTGCTTTTTTCAACACTTCAATTGGATAATCGGAGCTTCCCGCTTTTAAGAATTCGTTAATGTAACGTTCTACTGCTGGTTGCCCTTCTTCTAAAATTTGTTTAGATAACGCAGTCGCTGCACTAAATCCTGTTGCGTATTGATATACGTAATAGTTGTAATAGAAGTGCGGAATACGAGACCATTCTAAACCGATTTCTTTATCGATTACTAAAGCATCCCCGAAATATTTCTTATTTAAATCGTAGTAGATCTCCGTTAACATATCTGGCGTAACCGCATGTCCTTCTTGTACTTTTTTATGAATGATATGCTCGAACTCTGCAAACATTGTTTGACGGAATACAGTACCACGGAATCCTTCTAAATAATGATTTAATAAATATAGACGCTCTTTTTTATCTTCTGTCGTTTTTAATAAATAATCATTTAGAAGCGCTTCATTACAAGTTGATGCTACCTCTGCAACGAAGATTGAATAATCACCGTATACGTGTGGCTGTGTCTTTCTTGTGTAATAACTATGCACCGAATGACCAAACTCATGAGCAAGTGTATATAAATTATTTACATTATCATGCCAGTTCATTAAAATATACGAATTTGTTCCGTATGCACCAGATGAATATGCTCCGCTTCGTTTGCCTTTATTCTCGTACACATCTACCCAGCGATTTTCATATGCTTCTTTTAAAATTTCAACATATTCATCACCAAGTACGTTTAAAGATTTTAATAACAGGTCTTGCGCTTCTTCATACTTCACATTCATTTTCACTTCTTGTACAAGTGGTGTATATAAATCGTACATATGAAGCTCATCAAGTCCTAGTGCACGCTTACGAATATCAATGTAACGGTGTAATAAATGTAAGTTGTCATTTACCGTTTCAACGAGTTGATCGTATACTGCTTCAGGAATATTATTATTGCTTAATGCTGCTTGGCGAGCAGAGTCATATTTACGAATACGTGCATTGAAATTATTACGTTTCACTGCCCCGCTTAACGTACTTGCAAATGTGTTCTTAAATTTCCCATACGTTTCAAATACAGCTTTGAATGCATCTTCGCGAACACGACGATCATCACTTTCTAAAAACTGAATGTAACGGCCATGTGTTATTTCTACCTCTTCTCCATCCTCACCTTTAATAGATGGGAATTTCAAATCCGCATTATTCAACATACCGAATGTATTACTTGATGCACTCATCACTTCAGATGCTTCTGCTAATAACGCTTCCTCTGCCTCAGATAATACGTGCGGACGTTGACGTGTAATTTCTTCTAATGCATGCTCATATACACTTAGTTCTCGATTTTCTTGTAAAAATGTTTGCAATGTATCTTCTGAAATAGATAAAATTTCAGGTACGATATACGCTGTGCTACTAGATACTTGTGAGTATAAATTTGTTGCGCGATCATTCAGTGCTTGATACACAGAGTTTGTTGTATCTTGATCGTAACGCATATGTGCATATGTATATAGCTTACCTAATCGCATTGAAATTTCATCTTCATATTGCAATGCCTCAAGCAAATTGTCTGCAGAGTCGCCAAGCTTCCCTTTAAATTCAGTTAACTTTGGCAATAGCTCTTTAATAGCTTGGAATTCTTTTTCCCATTCTGCATCTGTTTGGAAAATATCTTCTAATCGCCATGTACTTGCTTCTTCAATCTCATTGCGATCTGGTAATGTTTTTGCTTTATTTTGTTCAGACATTCTGTAAGCCCTCCTTTAAATATCTCTACTTAAGTACAATTCTGTTTTTCTTATGTAATTCCTTCACGTTCATTCTTTATTATATCCCCTTTTTCTTCTCTCATGTTGAACTTTGTCTCAAATAGAGATAGCGCATAAGTTAGGCAAATCTCATCATATTTCCTAACTTCCTCCTCCGCCTGTAACATAACTATATTCCTCATTTTTCGGTACGTATAAGTCCCTACTTTATGCAACACGCCTACAAAACATAAAAAAGTCATATATTCAGTAACCGCTACTTTCCATATATGTTGTGAAAAGTACGGAAGTAAGCGCATTTCCGTATTTTTTTTTACATAACTACACACATATTGAAGGGAAATACAATTCCCTACCGCAAGCTCACCTATACACTTCATGTATAGAAAAGCTTGCCATGTAAATGGATTTGTTTGAAAAGCAAACGCGGATGGGAGCGGAACACCGATTTCAGAAGGAAAGCTCGCTGGGGTACATTTATATTGATATAAGAGGCGGAGTAGTGACTTATGATTATAATTCCAGATAGATAGAGCGTTTTGCCGAAAATGGTTCTTTTTTCTCTTCCATTCTTGTCCTAGTACCTCTTTTTGGAAAGGAACAGAGGAAAAGAGCATGTCAACAGTAGTCGTATCAGTTGGTAAATAAATAGTATGTGAGAAAGAGACATTTGTAGAAAACGGAGTGATAAATGCGCATTTCATAAACGATTTTTGTTTCGGACAGAAGAAAATAAGAAATGGCTGAGGATAAGATTGTAAGGAGAAAGCCAGAAGTGAGGAAAATTTCATCCAATATGCAGATTGCTTTTTTAATTGATTTCCACCAATGATCCAGATGACCTGTATACCAGCTTGCCAATACGAGTATGTTCGTTTAGAAAGCTGTTCTATGGAGAGATTGGCGCATTGATATTCAATCGCAATTTCCCTACCTGCTCTCTCTACGAAAACATCTGGTCTTTGCTGGATTTTTGGAAGGTAATGCTCTATATCCACATGAAAATTTTGACGTTTCAACCATCTATATAACAATTCTTTACCGTGCATATGATACATAGATTCTGCTTCATAAAAGGTAAGACATGAATCCACTTTCTTATGAGCAAAATGCCAGCTCTTTTGTGTTCCTAATTTCATTTGCACTTCTTTTCCGCAAGCTGTACAAAAGAATTTTTCTCGTTTACGCATTTCGCGTAAACGTTCTTCATCCCGGTTATATAATAGATGAATTTTCTCTCCGTTTTCTCTCCTTGCAATAAACATCCACCATCACACCCTTTCAACTTCTTGTATTCTACAATTTACTACAAATTCCTCTCAAAAAAAGAGATGTCCTAAATTAGGACATCTCTTTCTATAATAAAGGTGATAATAACCGATACGTCGATTCAACAATCCGCCTATGAAGACGTCTCTTATGAAATCGGTCAACATGAATTTCACTGGATTCTTCTAAATCGTCTTTAAAATCTTGAACGAGCTTTCGAATGCTACCTGTATCATATAAAAAGGCATTTACTTCAAAGTTTAAATGAAAACTTCTCATATCCATATTAGCTGTCCCAATTGATGCGAGATCAGAATCCACGATGACAACTTTACTATGAAGAAAACCTTTTTCATATTCATATATTTTTACTCCTGCATCTAATAACTCCGGAAAGTACGATCTTGATGCATAAAAGACAGTCCGCTTATCTGGCTTACTTGGCATTAACAAACGAACATCAATACCAGCAAGTGCAGCTACTTTTAATGCAGATAAAATATCATCATCTGGGATAAAGTATGGTGTTGCAATCCAAATCGATTTCCTAGCTGAAGCAATCATTGCAAAATATAAATGTTTAATTGTTTCCCATTTATTATCCGGTCCACCTCCAACAAGTTGGACTCCGCCCCAATGATCACCCTCAACTGCTTCCGCTTGTAAATATTCAGGTGCTAATACCGCCTCACCAGTCATATAAAACCAGTCTTGAAGGAAAATTAGCTGTAAACTTTGAACTGCTTCACCGCGTAAATATAAATGCGTGTCTCGCCAAAAACCGAAATATTTATCCTTCCCTAAATACTCATCACCAATATTTAATCCACCTACAAACCCTTCATTTCCATCTATAATAACGATTTTCCGGTGGTTTCGATAATTAATTTTATCGTTTAAAATTGGAAAGCGCACAGGGAAAAATGGAATCATTTCTACTCCTGCATCATTCAATTCTTCAATATACGAATTTGATAATTTAAAGCTTCCAACCGCGTCGTATAAAAAACGAACGACAACGCCTTCTTTTGATTTTTTTATTAAAATATCTTTAATTTCTGTACCGAGCTTGTCATCACGCACAATGTAATACTCCATATGAATGTGGTGTTTCGCTCGATTTAACCCATCTAAAATTGCCTGAAACGTTTCGTCTCCATTTGTTAATGTCCTCGTTTCAGTTTGAAATGAAATATTTAAAGCACCTAGTCGATCTGCTAAACGAAATAACAATTCTTGATGCTTATGATTTCGTAAAATCCGTTCTTCGTAATCTTCGTGTCCCTTATATTGTAAAAATGCCTGTTCATCGAGTAATGCCTTCTTTTGGAACATTCTTTTTCTACGAAAATTTTGTCCAAATAAAAGATAAGCAAAGAAACCGAACACCGGAAAAATACCTAGTACGATTAACCACGTAAGTGTTTTAGACGGATGGCGGTTTTCTAAGAAAATAACACATCCAATTAAAAATGCGGAAACCGTAAATAAAATACTAATAATACCTAAAATAGAAACATCCTTTATCCCAATGACATCCGAATAAAATGCTACATCAATAAACATGCGTAATGAAACAAATAATGCGAACAATAGTAGAAAAAAGAAAAATAGTTTTAACGTGTTTTTCATCTCTTACCTCCTTACTAAGAAAGCCTTCCTATTCTTCATAAAAAAAGCCGATTTCATACTATAGAAATCGGCCTACATTTTAGGAGGAAAATTGTTGCGAATTGTCTCAAGCGCACGCTCTTTCACAACCTGTTTCCCATACTCACTTACACGGTGAATCGTTAAAGTAGATTCTTCTCCATATTCTAAAACAATACTTAAAATACGATCAATTTCTTCTTCATCATGTAGCACTTCATCGAATTCCACATATACATAATATCGGTCCTCAAATGAATGTAATTCATCTTTTATATCTTCAAAGATAAGACGATGACTTAATGAAATAACATCTTCAAAATCATTAAACTTAATTAAAAAGCCAAACGTACCATCTTCATTAAAGTTTGTTCCTACTTGTTCTTCTACCTCTTCCACTAATTCTTGCTGGAATAATGATTCGATGCCTTCATCTAGAGGAATGTCTATAATTTTGTCTACACCTATTGGTAGTTCCAGCTTTTGTCCATCCTTTGAAAGCTCCGCTTTCGTTACAAGTACTTCAATCCCTTTATCGACTGCTTGCACTTGGATCCATAACGGCCCATCGATAAAGAAATCATCATGATCACGAGCTTCGTCCATCATCTCCCAAAAGAGCTCTTCACTTCGTTCGCGATCATACCAAATTTCTTCACGATTAAACCCTCTGTCCTCTATATCAATGTACGTAATAAAAAATTTCATCGTATGGTCATTAATTCTTTCAATATCCAAAATACAACGCTCCCTTCCTGCTTAGAATTGTTATGAAGGGATTCCCCACTCATATGACAAAACAATAGATTCTTGTACTCTCATTTTATGATAAGATTCTCCAGAAGGGAAATAAAATCGATTTATTTTACAAAAATAGTTATATACCTATCTGTATTCGACTTTTTACATAAAGTGAAACAATAATCAGTATTTTTTTCATCCTCCACTGATTATTAGCTCGCACCAATCGGAATAAATATACCATTATACCAATTCACTGCTCGCAAAAAATTTGGACATACATTCCCATATTCCCTCGTACACTGTAATAAAGTGAAACTTCTATTAGAGGTGATTATTTTGTCCCTGGGAGCGCGGGATCAAAACTAGACAAACTTTCTTCACCACATACATATATTTCGCTTATTAAAACATCATAAATGGAGGCAGACGAATGGACTTAGAGTTTTTAACATCTGTACTACTGATTGTCGGTATCGATGTTGTACTAGGTGGCGATAACGCAATTGTCATCGCACTAGCTAGCCGAAATTTACCTGAAGCAAAACGAAATAAAGCCATTTTGATTGGTACTATGTTAGCAATTGTGCTACGAATTCTCCTCACGATACTAGCTGTCTATTTACTTGATATCCCATTTTTACAACTCACCGGCGGAATTTTACTCACATTAATTGCGGTCAATTTACTCACTGATAATAACAACGATCTTTCTTCTATCAAAGGAAAAACGACTTTATTCCAAGCTGTGCGTACAATTGTATTCGCGGATCTCGTTATGGGGTTTGACAATGTTATTGCCATTGCAGGAGCAGCTCACGGAAGACTTTCACTGGTAATTATCGGTTTATTCATTTCTATCCCGATTATCATTTGGGGAAGCAAACTTATTTTAATACTCATGGAACGCTTTCCATTTCTCATTTATTGCGGAGCAGCAGTTCTCGCCTATACAGCAGGAAAAATGATTACACATGAAGACAGACTTGCAACGTTTTTTCATCATAATCCTAGTTTTGCCACAAGTATCCCTTATTTGTTCATTTTCACCATTTTATGCATAGGCTTTATCGTTCAACAAGTGCGATTACGTAATGTTAAACAGTAAAAAAAAACCTTCTACTCTATAATAGGTAGAAGGTTTTCATATTATTATAATTAATTTACAAGACGCTGTGCTTCACGTAATTGGAACGTTCTTACTGTACGTGGTAAGAAACGACGGATTTCATCTTCGTTGTAACCTACTTGAAGGCGTTTTTCGTCAATCATAATTGGACGACGTAAAATACCTGGATAGTCACGAATCATCTTATATAAATCTTGAAGTGGTAAAGACTCTAAGTTCACATTCAATTCTTGGAAAACTTTTGAACGAGTAGAAATAATCTCATCCGTTCCGCTTTCTGTCATACGTAAAATCTCTTTAATCTCATCAATCGTTAATGGATCTGAGAAAATATTACGTTCTGTATAAGGAATATGATTTTCCTCTAGCCATAATTTCGCCTTTCTACAAGACGTACAGCTTGGAGAACTATATAATGTTACCATACAAAGCTCACTCTCCTTAAAGAGTACAAATTCTGTACTAATTACAGTTTAAATTTCTAACTTCCGCAATTTTTCGCGATAACTTGTCTTATAGCAAAGTAAAAAATCGCAATTCATGTAAGCAACAATAATTACTTTTAATAAGTAACTTCTATAATCATTATACAATAGTTTTTGCAAGAAATATACAGTGAATTTACTGCTAGTTGAGAAAATTTCTCCGTGTACTCCACTGCTATGCAACATGATTATACTCAGTAAAACTGTCCTTTAACAACGGTCTTCAACCCTTTTGATACTTACTTTCTACAATAATCTTCACTTGATATACAATTACAGTTTCATAATCTTCCCCATTAAAAAGAGAGCGTTTTCTTACCTTTTCCCAACAAAACAATTGAGAAATGTAAGACTCTAAAGATTAGAAACGAAAAGGAACATTCGTTCTCATTTTAACAAATCTCCCCGCTCATGTCTATATGCTTTCTAAAGCAAATCGAATATTTTTCTGACATTTCTTTCTTTTTTACCATTTATCTCATACAATAAAAATACAGACAGACAAAGGGGGAATTTGCATATGATCGCTTTTTTTACTGATTTTATCATTGTTGCTACCCTCATCATCGGAATAACAGCATTGATTGGTGTCATTACAAATAGCATCGGTGAAAAACTCTTTGGTGGGAAAGAAAAAATGAAGTTTGTTAACAAAAGTTTAGATGTACAATCTGGCTGGAACCAAGTTGGCGGAAAAGGCATTTATAAAAAACGTACGTACTAAAAAAAGCAGGTAATTACCTGCTTTTTTTTGTTATTTTCCTACTGATGCCCATTTGAAGCTTACTTCGCCACCATACTTATGGTTGTACATATCTTTAATTGTTTCTCTTTGTAAATATGCTCTACCACGTTGATATACTGGAACAATCGCAGCGTCATCAAGTAACATTTTTTCTGCTTCAAGTAAGTTTTTCCAACGAGCATTTACGTCGCTTCCATCTTTCTTCGCTTTCATAATAATCTCATCGTACTTCGGATTAGAATACTTCATTTTATTTTGTGCCCCATCAGTTACGAACATATCAAGATATGTAACTGGATCTGGGAAGTCTGCACTCCATCCAGAGAATGACATTACAAAGTCGCCCGCATCTTCTAATTTTAGTTTTTGCGCGAATGGTTGTTGTTTAATTTTCACTGTTAAACCTGGTAAATTCTTTTCTAACTCACCTTTTAAATATTCACCAGTTTTCTTCGATAATTCAACGTCTTCATTTAATAGCTCTAATTCAATTTCGTTTTTACCAAGCTCTTTTTTACCAGCTTCCCAATACTTTTTCGCTTCTTTTACATTTGGTTTTACAATATCTCCATTTTCAACACGGAAATCTTTTTTATCCGGTCCTTTAATGAAATTGTCAGGAATTAATCCCGTCGCTGGCTTAGAACCGTTATTTAATAATGTATCAACGAATGGTTTACGGTCAAAACCAAGAGAAATTGCTTTACGAATATTTTTATTTGCTAAAGCTGGGTCTTTTTGATTTAAGCGAAGGAAGAATACAGATGTATCTTCTACCGTTTTGAAATCTGGTTTTCCTTTATATTTATCGATGAACTCTGCTAATAACGTCGCTCGATCGACTGCGTTTGTTTCATATAAATTAATTGGCGTAGACGTATCTTTTACAATATTAAAGTTTACTTCCTCAAGCTTCACTTCTTTATTGTCCCAATATGATGAGCTCTTTGTCATTTTGAAGCTACGTTCATGTTGCCAATCACTTAATGTAAATGGTCCGTTATAAAGTGTTGTATTTGCTTCTAAACCAAACTTCGTCCCTTGCTCTTTCACATACTTTTCATTAACAGGATAGAAGATCGGATAGACCATTAAATCAACAAGATATGGAATAGAATTATCTAATTCTACTTCTAGTGTATGATCATCAATCGCTTTTACACCTAATTGGTCTGGACTCATCTCTTTTTTATTAATTTTCTCAGCATTTTTTATATCGTACATAATGTAAGCCGATTTCGCAGCTGTATCTGGATTAATTGCTCTTTGCCATGCATACACGAAATCTTTCGCCGTTACAGGTTCACCATTTGACCATTTTGCATCTTCACGTAATTTAAATGTATACTTTTTACCGTCTTCTGACTTTTGGAATTCCTTCGCTACACCTGGAACTAATTTATCGTCTTTCCCAAGGCGGTATAGGCCTTCCATCGTATTGTTCATTACTTTTGAAGAAACTGCATCAGCTGATAACGCTGGGTCCATCGTTGGAATTTCTTGTGTTTCAATTAAGTTAATAACTTGCTTCGCACCGCTTTTCCCGCTATCCCCTTTTGCGTTCGCTTGCGGTTCATCTTTTTGGTAGCCACATGCCCCTAAAATCATGCTCATTGCTACTGTTGATGCTACAAAAACTGGTATCTTTTTTTTCATACTTCCACCCTCCAAAAAAAATGTTAGCCCTTTCATTTTCAAACAGAAAGAAATATATATATGTTCTAATAATTCATATTATACACACAAATATATTCTTTGTATATTTATATTTCTATTTTATTAAAATTTTCTGTTAACACCACGTGCATTTGTAAACGTTTCACACTGCGTTTTTATTGAACTAAAGTGTTAAAAATGAACATTTTTATACTTTTCTAAATTATCAGAGAAAAATAAATTTTATATTCTATAATATCTTACGCATAATTATTCCTCCTTTTTTGTCATAAAATGAAGGTTTATTCATATTGAAAATATGTAGGCTAAAATAAGTGCAAAGGATATGAAAGTGTGTTACGATACACTTTGCTAAAAATAGATATCGGTAAAGAGGGGACGGACATGACAGCAATTCGCTCAAAAAACGGGCCAACAGAGAAATTAAGTTTATTCTTATTAACATGGCCTATTTTTCTAGAAGTTTTTCTTTTTATGCTGATGGGGATCGCTGATACTTTCATGTTAAGTGCATTATCAGACGATGCTGTATCTGGGGTTGGTGCAGCGAATCAATACCTTCATATCGCGATTTTAGTACTAGAAGTCATAGGGAATGGTGCAGCTATCGTTGTATCCCAATACCTCGGTTCTAAACGCTTTATGGAAGCATCAAAAATATCAGCATTAGCCGTCACATTAAATTTAGTGGTCGGACTCATTATAAGCGCTGGTTTTCTTTTATTTTCAAAACATATGATGATGGCAATGAATTTACAAGGCGATGTACTAACTTATGCACAAAGCTATCTATCCATCGTCGGAGGAGCTATTTTCCTTCAAGCTATTATTAACTCATTAGCCGCAATTATCCGCGTTCACGGCTTTACAAAGCAAGCGATGTTTGTTTCGCTTGGAATGAATATTATTCATATCGCCGGAAACTACGTACTTATTTTCGGGAAATTCGGTTTCCCTGAACTTGGTGTGCAAGGGGCCGCGATTTCTTCCGCTGTCAGCCGGTTAATCGCACTTATCGTTTTCTTCTGGTTACTGTACCGCGTTATGGAATACCGTGTGAAATTACAATATTACTTCACTTTATCAAAAGAATACGTTGGCAAAATTTTAAAGATCGGCATTCCATCTGCATTCGAACAAGTCATGTATCAAGCTTGTCAAATTGTCTTCTTATATTACGCAACATACTTAGGTACGGAATCGTTAGCTGCAAGACAATACGCTACTAACATTTCCATGTTCACTTATTTATTCGCCATTGCTATCGGTATGGGAACAGCTATTATCGTTGGACGCCTAGTTGGCGGAAATGAAAAGGATGAAGCTTACACACGCGTATGGAAAAGTGTACAATGGGCGATTGGTGTAACTTTATTTATGGTCATGCTCGTTGTTACATTCCGCACACAATTAATGGGACTATTTACGGATAATCCTCATATTATCGCTCTAGGGGCAAGCGTTCTTTTACTAAGTGTACTACTTGAAACAGGACGGACGATGAACATCGTCATCATTAATTCACTTCGTGCAGCTGGCGATGCAAAATACCCTGTTTTAATCGGCGCATTCTCCATGGTGTTAATGAGCTTACCACTCGGTTACTTTTTCGCCTTCCATTTAGACATGGGGCTCGTTGGTATTTGGCTAGCGATTGCTATCGACGAATGGACGCGAGCAATTATTATGTTCTTCCGCTGGAGAAGTAGATCGTGGGAAAATTATGCACTTGTTAAACCAAATGAGCAAGATGAGAGTGTTTCTGTTCAAGCGCAGTAAAATAAAAGTGTTTCTAAATGAAGAAAAAGGCGGCTGGATTTCAGTCGCCTTTTCTTCATTCTTGGAAACTCTTAATTTGCTGTCTTTAAACCGAAAAAGAACTTGGATAAAATCTCTTTATACTAAATTAAGTTTAATTAGTATAAAAAAATAGAGCCATCCTTCTTTAATAGAAGAATGGCTCTACTTTATTATTGATAGATTTCTTTATATTTCTTATACTCTGCTTCAGAACATAATACAAAATGTCCTGGGCGAATTTCACGCATTGTTGGTGCTTCCTCACCATATTGATGTTGAGATGGATCGTATACGATACGTTTACGATTGCGCTCATAATCTGGATCTGGAAGCGGAATTGCAGATAGTAGTGATTTTGTATATGGATGCATTGGATTCGCATATAACTCTTCACTTGTTGTCAACTCAACGATTTGACCACGGTACATTACACCAATGCGATCACTAATGTATTTTACCATTGATAAATCATGGGCGATGAATAAGTATGTTAAACCTTTTTCTCTTTGTAACTGTTTCAGTAAGTTTACAACTTGCGCCTGAATCGATACGTCAAGTGCTGAGATTGGTTCATCAGCAATGATAAATTCAGGTTCTACAGCTAGCGCACGAGCGATACCGATACGTTGACGTTGTCCGCCTGAGAATTCATGCGGGAAACGGTTTGCGTGCTCTTTATTTAAACCAACTGTATTTAATAATTCATGAACACGGTCCATGCGCTCTTTTTTGCCTTTTGCTAGTCCGTGAATATCAATACCTTCTGCAATAATATCCCCTACTGTCATACGAGGATTTAATGATGCATATGGATCTTGGAAAATCATTTGCATTTTACGGTTGAACTTCTTCAGCTCGGCACGTGATTTTTTACCATGTACATTTTCACCATCGAACAACACTTCACCAGCAGTTGCATCATATAAACGAATAATCGTTCTTCCAGTTGTCGATTTACCACAACCTGATTCTCCTACAAGACCAAATGTTTCTCCGCGGTAAATATCAAATGAAATATCATTAACCGCTTTGACAACACCACCACTCACGTCGAAGTGCTGCTTTACATTTTTTACTTCAATTAATTTCTCACGTTGTTTAGTCATGTTGTTCACCTGCTTTCATTTGAAGAATGCGTTTTTCAACGACTGCCGGTGGTTTTACTTCTGGAGCTTGCTCGTGAAGTAACCAAGTTGCCGCATAGTGTGTATCACTTACTTTAAATAAAGGTGGGTCCATTTCAAAATCAATTTTTAATGCCTGCGGGTTACGTGGTGCAAAAGCATCACCCTTTGGCGGTTTTAATAAGTCTGGAGGCGTTCCTGGAATCGCATATAGCTCGTCCTCTGCACCATCTAAGCTTGGCATAGATGCGATTAAGCCCCATGTGTATGGATGTTTTGGATTGTAGAAAATTTCATCAACAGTTCCAATTTCAACAACTTTACCAGCGTACATAACCGCAACTCGGTCTGCAACGTTTGCCACTACACCTAAGTCATGCGTAATGAAAATGATTGCTGCTTCTGTTTTTTGCTGAATGTCCTTCATAAGTTCTAAAATTTGCGCCTGAATTGTAACGTCTAGCGCTGTTGTCGGCTCATCGGCAATTAATAATTTCGGGTTACAAGCTAACGCCATCGCAATAACTACACGCTGTCTCATACCACCTGAGAATTGGTGAGGATATTGTTTTAAGCGCGCTTCTGGATTCGGAATACCTACAAGGTCGATTAATTCTAACGCAACTTTACGTGCATCTGCTTTACTCATCCCTTGGTGTTTAATAAGGCCTTCCATAATTTGATTTCCAATTGTCATCGTTGGGTTTAATGATGTCATTGGATCTTGGAAAATCATCGCAATATCTTTACCGCGTACTTGTTGCATTTCTTTTTCTGTTAGTTTCGTTAAGTCACGACCTTCAAATACGATTTCACCGTTTTTAATACGCCCTGGAGGATTCGGAATTAATCCCATTAACGCTTTAGAAGTAACTGATTTACCAGAACCAGATTCTCCTACAATCGCTAATGTTTCTCCTTTTTTCAAATCAAAAGTAACACCGCGTACAGCTTGTACTTCACCTGCATGTGTATCAAAGGAGACTTGCAAATCTTTTACCTCTAGCAATGTTTTCATTTTTACTTCTCCCCTCTTTTACTTACGCATTTTTGGATCTAACGCGTCGCGTAATCCGTCTGCAATTAAGTTGAATGCTAAGATTAACATACTGATGACAACCGCTGGGATGAACATCATATGTGGATACGTTTGAATTGATTTATAACCATCATTTACAAGAGAACCAAGTGATGCGAATGGTGGCTGAATACCTAGTCCGATGAAGCTTAAGAATGCTTCACCAAATACCGCTGTTGGAATTGTAAACATTGTCATTACGATAATTGGTCCCATTACGTTCGGAATTAAGTGCTTCACAATTAACTGTGTATTCGTTGCCCCTAATGTACGAGATGCTAATACATATTCTTGGTTTTTTAATTTTAGGATCTGTCCACGAACGATACGCGACATCCCTATCCAACCTGTAATTGCCATCGCAAGTGTAATTGACCAAATACCTGATCCCATAATGATTACCATTAAAATAACGATGATTAAGTATGGAATACCGTTAATGATCTCCATAATACGTTGCATAATATTATCTACTCTGCCGCCATAGAAGGCTGAAATACCTCCATATGCAACCCCAATTACTAAGTCAATCGCTGCTGCTAAAAGAGCGATATATAATGATACTCGTGTACCTTCCCATGTTCTTGTCCATAAATCACGGCCAAGATCATCTGTACCAAACCAGAAGTACTCTTTAATATCACGTTTTTCATATTGGTCAACACCATATTGATCTGTACCGTCAAATGGTAGCCAATGAACATTTTCAATCACTGGAATTTTCGGTGGCATTTTCGCACGACCTAAATCCTGCTCTTTATAAGAATGCTTACTTACCATCGGTCCTAAAATTGCTAGTAGTACAATAAGCATTAATAATACGAAACCAAACATTGCACCTTTATGTTGGAACAAACGTCTTCTTACATCTTGCCAAAACGTTAAGCTTGGACGGGCAATGACTTCATTATCAACATTACTCTGATTGGCTGGTTGAAATAAATCTGGAGATAATTTTTGTACATCTTTCATCATTTTTTCCCTCCCGCTAAACGAATACGAGGATCAATAATTCCGTATAAAATATCGACAATGAAAATAACTAAGATGAAGATCGCACTATAGAAAATTGTAGTTCCCATAATAACTGTATAGTCATTCACTGTAATCGATTTAACGAATTGTTCCCCAAGTCCAGGTACAGCGTAAATTTGCTCAATAACTAGTGTCCCTGTAATTAATCCTGCAACCATTGGTCCTAAAATTGTTACAACTGGAATTAATGCGTTACGCAGTGCGTGCTTGATAATGATAACGCCTTGGCTAATTCCTTTCGCTTTCGCTGTTAAAATGTAGTCTGCTTGCATAACCTCAATTAACTCTGCACGAGCGAAACGTGCGATTGTTGCGATAACTGCCATCGATAAGGCAATTGTAGGCATTACTGTAAACTCCGGTCCTTTCCAGAATGCTACTGGGAACCAACCAAGTTTTACTCCTACGAAATATTGTAGTAATGCGGCGAATACGAATGATGGTACCGACATCCCGAGTACGGAAATAATGGTCGCCCCATAATCGACCCACGTATTGTTACGAAGTGCCGCAACGATTCCTAAAATTAAACCGATAAATGTTCCTAATATAATCGCTTGTAAACCAAGTTGTGCTGATGGTCCAATACGATCCACAATCATATCTGTTACTGGGCGATTATCATATTGGAATGATACCCCTAAATCACCTTTTGCTAAGTTACCTAAGTAACGTGCATATTGAACTGGTACTGGATCATTTAATCCATATTTTTCAAGAATGATTTCTTTTTGTGCCGGTGATAGTTTCTCCTGGTTTTTAAGTGGAGAACCCGGTAGTAATTTCATCAAAAAGAAAGTCATTGTAGTAATTAAAAATAATGTCAAAGCCATGTACACGAAACGTTTTAATACATAACGTCCCATAGTCAAGCACCTCCCCGTTTTTCTCAAAAGCAATAAGATAGTTTGAAATATTCTTACTTTTATTTTTTTAAAATAAGAGCACATGCCCATCATAGGCATATACCCTTATTCATGATGGAAACCATTTTTAGTTTTTGAGTTCAACCCACTTATAGCTAAATTCTCCGCCATATTTATGTTCTAATAGGCCTGTAATTGAACTACGTTGTAAATATGCCTTTCCAGGTTGATATACTGGAGCAATCGCTGCATCTTCAAGCAGTTGTTGTTCTGCTTTTAATAGAGCATCCCAACGAGCTTGTACATCTACTTCTGTTTTGGCTTCCTTAATTAGTTCATCATAAGCTGGATTTGCGTAATTCACTTTATTTTGTGAATTACCTGTTGTATACATTTCAAGGAATGACATTGGATCCATATAATCTGGACTCCATCCCGCATATGACATCGCATAATCTCCACTTGCTTCAAGTTTTAATTTTTGTGCAAATGGCTGCATTTTTGTTGAAACTGTTAAACCTGGTAAGTTCTTTTCGAATTGTCCCTTTAAATACTCTCCGATTTTTTTGGCATCATCAGTATCAAAGTTTAATAACTCTAACTCTACTTTGTCTACACCAAGTTCTTTTTTACCAGCTTCCCAATATTTTTGAGCTTCTTTAACATCCTCTTTTATAAGCTTTCCGTTCTCTTCACGGAAGTCTTTTCCGTTAGGTCCTTTTGCCAAACCTTTCGGAACAAAACCATACATTCCTTCTGAACCATCGTTTAAGATAACTTTTCCGATACTTTCACGTTCAAAGGACATCGCAATTGCTTTTCGGATATTTTTATTTGCTAAAAACTTATTTTTTTCATTTAAACGAATGAATTGTGTAGATGGTCTCTTAATTGTTTTAAAATCAGCATCTGATTTGTATTTATCTACAAATTCTGATGTTAATACTACACGATCAATCGCTTTCGTTTCATATAAATTTATAGCAGTTGAACGATCCTTAACAATATTGAAGTTTATCTCCTCAAGCTTCACTTCTTTATTTTCCCAATACGTTGGATTTTTCTTAAGGTGGAAACTTTGTTCATGTTTCCATTCATTTAAAACGAATGGGCCATTATAAAGTGTCGTATTGGATTCTAATCCAAATTTTGTTCCTTGTTCTTTTACAAACTTCTCATTCAAAGGATAAAATGTTGGATAGACTGTTAAACTTACAAAATAAGGAACAGGGTTATCTAATTCCACTTCAAGTGTGTGATCATCAATTGCTTTTACACCAAGTTCCTCAACTGGTAATTCTTTTTTATTAATTTTCTCTGCATTTTTTACATCAAATAGTATGTAAGCAAATTTGGCACCCGTATTTGAATCAACAGCTCTTCTCCAAGAATAAACGAAGTCTTTCGCTGTTACAGGTTCACCATTCGACCATTTCGCATCTTCACGTAATTTAAATACATACTTTTTACCATCTTCTGATTTCTCATAAGATTTAGCGACTCCCGGAACAAGTTTATCGTCTTTCCCCAGACGATACAATCCTTCCATTGTGTTATTCATGATGTTAGAAGATGCTGCATCCGTTGATAACGTCGTATCCATTGTTGGTATCTCAGCAGTTTCTGTTAGATTCAATACTTGCTTATTTGAAGTACTGGATCCTTTCGCGCTTGCCTTATTATCATCTTTTTGATAACTACAGGCTCCTAGCACACTTACTGTCAACGTCGATGCAAGCAATAGCGGTATCTTTTTCTTCATGTTGTGTTGCCTCCCCTAATTGCACTTCCTGTACCCTCACTTGTAGAAAATTAGAATTGAAAGAATAATCTCCAAGTTTCTACAATTTTCATTATACATATAATTAGACGATTGTGAATATAGTTTTTTATTTTTTTGTTAAAATTTTTAATAAAATGTTTATATTTTTAATTTTTTGTAAAGGGATACGTTAACATTGCTACCATCATCTTGAAATTAGAACCTCAATTGCGTATAATTTTCAAAAAATTATTTATATTACTTATTATAACTTTTATAGTATAATAATTCTAGTAATATTTTGACGGAGGGGAATATTTTGAATAAAGTTTTTTTTCATACTTGTATACTATTTTTTGTTGCGATAATCGTTTCTAGTGTTGGCGCATTCTTCGTTTCATCTCATTTTTTGTTGAATTTTGTCAACATCTCATTCTATATTGCATTGATTTTTATTCTTATAGGTGGTTTTTTATTCATATTTCAAAACGGATTTTTTAACGTAACAATTTACGCATTCCAAAGAGTATTTGGTACGAATAAAAAAATTGACTCTTTAATTGAAGAAGCAGAGGAACCTATCGATAAGAAAGAACGTATTTATAAAACATATTCATTCAAATGGACGTATCCGATTTGTATTACCGGTATCGTACTTGGGTTGTTCTCGATCCTCATTAGCTTTACTATTTTGATGTAGTTTGCAAACACTATCCCATATGATATAATAATCAGCAAAACATTTTGTTATAAAACTTTAGTTCTTTCATATTAAAAGAGCTTAGGTAACAATAAATAAATTTATATGTATGCGATGATAAAGAAGAGTACATATTGGGGCAATTTCAGAGAGCTTGTGGCTGGTGTGAACAAGTAATTGTACAGTATGGAATGGGCTTTTGAGCACCAAACCGAACCGAAAGTAGTAGGCTTTGGCGTTATATCCAGACGTTATTATGGATCTTGAGAGATTTCACAGCTGTGAAATAATTAGGGTGGTACCGCGGTCCATTCGTCCCTATGTAATTTGGGATGAATGGGCTTTTTTGTATGCCTTCTCTTCCCCATCGCACATTCAATTTTAGGAGGAATTACTTATGTCAGTTATCTTTTCTGGTATTCAGCCAAGCGGAACGATTACACTTGGAAACTATTTAGGAGCTATGAAGCAATTTACAGAGCTTCAAAATGAACACGACTGTTATTTCTGTATTGTAAACCAACATGCGATTACAGTACCTCAAGATCCCGTACAACTTCGTAAAAACATTCGCAGTCTTGCTGCACTTTATGTAGCATGCGGCATCGATCCTGAAAAAGCTACTTTATTTGTACAATCAGAAGTACCAGCACACGCTCAACTAGGATGGATTATGCAATCAGTTGCTTACGTTGGAGAATTAGAGCGTATGACGCAATATAAAGATAAATCTTCTGGTAGAGATTCAGTTCCAGCTGGATTACTAACGTATCCACCATTAATGGCTGCTGATATTTTACTTTACAACACTGAAATCGTACCTGTTGGTGATGATCAAAAACAACATATGGAATTAACACGCGACCTAGCAGAGCGTTTCAACAAACGCTTCCGTGAAGTGTTCACTGTTCCTGAAATTCGTATTCCAAAAGTAGGAGCTCGCGTTATGTCATTAACAGAACCTACGAAAAAAATGAGTAAATCTGATCCGAATCCAAAAGCAATGATCAGTATGCTTGATGAACCAAAAACAATTGAAAAGAAAATTAAAAGTGCTGTAACTGATTCTGAAGGTATCGTGAAATTTGATAAAGAAAACAAACCTGGAATCTCTAACTTATTAACAATCTACTCTTCATTCTCTGGAAAGACAGTTGAAGAAATAGAAGCAATGTACGAAGGAAAAGGATACGGAGACTTCAAAGGCGACCTAGCACAAGTAGTCGTAGAAGCAATTCGTCCAATCCAAGACAAATATAACGAACTAATCAACTCACCAGAACTAGACGAAATTCTAGACAAAGGTGCCGAAAAAGCGAACCGCGTTGCATTCAAACAACTACGTAAAGTAGAAAACGCAATGGGATTAAGTAGAAAACGTAGGTAACTTATAAAGCGGAGGCGACTGCTTAGCCCTGACGGCTAAGGTTCTTTCCCACAGAAGGTGCTTTTTACCTTCTCGTGGGGAAGGTTCTTAGACGCGAAGGGCTAGGAGCCGGAGCTGGATTTCTTATAAAGCGGAAGCGGCTCGTTCAGAATGTGAGGGGGATGGAGCTCCTGACGTAGAGGCGGGTTTTGCCTCGCAGGAAGGCGCGAAGCCACCGAACATTCTTGCCGCTGGAGCTAAGTTACAACAAATTAAAAAAACCGCCAATTGGCGGTTTTTTTAATTTACCTTCTGCTCATTTTCCATTTCCCATAACTTTTCAAAAAACGGCTGTCCTTTTACAAGGCGCTCACATAATTGCTCGTGCTTCTCAGACCATCCAGTTTTCGCTTCATCATAAAGTTTAGCCCAAACATCTTCAAACTCCATATGTTGGACCATTCCGTACGCTGATGGATCCCACTCTGTGAACCAATAGCGAATTTCAGCTGGATTTTTCGTTGTATGTAATTGATCTAATGCCATAAATAATAATTGTTTTAACTGTCTTTCTTTACGAGTTAGGCCGTTCATAATGAAAGGCGACGGCGATAAAATATGATGTTCTTTTTCAATCTCTTCCACTTGGAACTCATACTTTTCTGCTTGCACATTCTCTACCATCTCATATACCATCTGTTCTTGACGCGGTATAAGCCTACTTTTTCTAATTGGCACATTATAGCCGATTGAATCAATCGCAATAATTCCTTTTCCATCTGTAACTACAAAACAATATTCTTGTTGCAAACGTTCGTGATTTTTACGAATATAAGCCTTATGATATACGTCTTCCAATAATTTTTGCGGAAGCTCTAATAATTCGTTCTCGATGTAATGATATAATGTGGCATCTACTTTTAATAATGGCACTTGATCTAATAGCTCAATCGTATCATCTTTCCGCCATTCGTAAAAATGACAAACGTTATACCCATTCTCTTCACCTTCAAACCAATTTACCCATACATCATGTAGATATAACATTCACTACCCCTCACTTCACTACTGTTTGTACCAATCATTATGTTCAGTTTTGCTTAACTTTATTCCACTTGAGGAAATATATTCTAATTATTATTTTTTCTTCTATAATATTAAAAAAACAGGAGATAGCTCCCCTGTTTTTCATGAAACATGAAATGTATTTGCTTTATTCAATATTTCTTTCGCATCTATAGATAATAAAGAAAGTGTATTTTCTCCTTCAAATGCTACACAATCTTTCACAATATGAAATCCCAGTGCATAGCCCAGCATTTTCGGATACGAGTGCAGTCCATTTAATAAAACATCATGCTCCCTCGTACCTCTCTTTACGCCTATTCGTTCTTGTATTGAATTCCTCCAATAATAAATAGCATCTTCTTTTGAAATGTAAGTAGTCCACGGTGCACATCTTTTTTCTGTATACCTTTCATACACAGCTTGCTCAGCTAACCCTTCCATAATCATCGTATCAAGTAATGTATACTCTGTTTCTTTCGTCTCAATTTGATGTAACCTACATATATGATGGTATTCATGCGTTAATAAAGCTTTTAGTTCCTCTACTGAATTACGTCCACATACGAATAAGAAAATAACGTGACGCATAGATAAGCCAGCCTTCCCGTTATATTCCTCTTGTACAGTTCGATTGTATGAATCTGATAATAAAATAAAGATAGGGACATCTGGACCTTTTAGCCAACCTTTCAATTTTTCATACTCCATGCTAAGTTCTTTCCAAATTTCTTTCTTCTCTAACTCTTTAATTTCCTGCTCCCCCCGCATTACTGGGCGATACATACCTTTAGAGATTAAAAAGCGATACAGCCTCTCTTTTGGCAATGGAATATACTTTGTAAATTTCTCACAAAGCTTCTCTGGACGTCCATAATACAGATGTAACCATTCTGCCGTTTCAACAACCCCCAACCTTCATCCCTCCTTTTCTTATGTATATGCAAAAAAGAAAGGAACGTAAAGGTGATTAAAAATAAATAAGGTGTCTTTTCGTAATACTTTACGAAAAGACACCTTATTGTACATATTATTTATATGCTTTAAATACTAATACTGCGTTATGACCACCGAATCCTAATGAATTACTTAATACAGCTCGCACTTCTTGATGCCTCGCTGTATTTGGTACGTAATCTAAATCACATTCTGGATCTGGTGTTTCATAGTTAATCGTCGGAGGAACTACTCCGTCTGTAATTGATTTAATAGAGAAGATCGCTTCAACAGCACCAGCTGCTCCTAATAAATGACCTGTCATTGATTTCGTTGAGCTAATCGCTACTTTATATGCATGCTCACCGAAAGTTTCTTTAATTGCCATCGTTTCATACTTTTCATTTGCATCTGTACTTGTACCATGTGCATTAATGTAATCAATATCTTTTGGCTCTAGACCTGCATCAGCTAAAGCTTGACGCATCGCACGAACTCCGCCTTCACCGCCAGGAGCAGGCATTGTAATATGGAACGCATCACCAGTTGCACCATAACCAGCAATTTCCGCATAAATGTGAGCACCACGCGCTAATGCGTGCTCTAATTCTTCAAGAATAAGAATTCCTGATCCTTCACCCATTACGAAACCGCTACGATTTTTATCGAATGGGCGGCAAGCTGTTGCTGGATCTTCATTGAATGTTAATGCTTTCGCTGAGCTAAACCCAGCGAATGCCATACTTGTTAATGGCGCTTCTGCTCCGCCTGTTATCATCGCATCAGCATCACCGCGCTGGATTACTTTAAACGCATCACCAATTGAGTTTGCTCCAGATGCACAAGCTGTTACAGAGCAAGTATTAATTCCTTTCGCTCCTGTAGCGATTGACACTTGACCTGCTGCCATATCTGGAATCATCATTGGTACGAAGAATGGGCTCACGCGGCGCGGACCTTTTTCAGTAAAAATCTTAAATTGTTCTTCGTATGTTTCCATACCACCAATACCAGAACCAACCCATACACCAATGCGTGGTGCATTTTCTTCTGTAATTTCAAGCTTCGCATCTGCAACTGCCATTTTCGCTGCTGCTACTGCATATTGCGTAAAGCGGTCCATACGGCGCGCTTCTTTTTTATCTATATATTTTTCGACTTCAAAGTCGTTAATTTCTGCTGCTACTTTTGCAGGAATTTGTTCTGAATCTATTCTTGTAAGTCGTCCGATTCCGGATACACCGTTTTTAATGTTTTCCCAAGCTGTTTCAACATCTGTTCCGATCGGTGTAACAGCTCCTAGCCCTGTAATTACGACCCTCTTTTTTTCCATACAAAATACACTCCTTTTTTTCTCTCAGTCCTTATTTACCCCAACGAAGAGCTACTGCTCCCCATGTTAACCCGCCGCCAAAACCGACTAGTATAATTAAATCACCATCTTGAATACGTCCATTTTGCAATTCCTCTACCATTGCAATTGGAATTGAAGAAGCCGATGTATTACCGAACTTTTCAATTGTCATACTCATTTTTTCTTTCGGTAAATTTAATCTTTCTCTTGCAGATTCCATAATACGAATATTCGCTTGATGTGGTACTAAGAAGTCCACATCTTCTTTCGTAAGTCCCGCTTTTTCTAACACGCGAAGACAGGAATCACCAAGTTGGCGAACAGCAAATTTAAAGACTTCTCTGCCGTTCATCATAACATACTCGTCTTGATAAAGATGCTTACCGCCACTTCCGTCCGCTCCTAATTCAAAAGAAAGTACACCTTTTCCTTCCGAAACAGCTCCCATTACGATAGCACCTGCTCCGTCTCCAAATAGTACTGCTGTATTTCGATCGTTCCAGTCTACAATTTTAGATAGTTTGTCACTACCAACTACTAATACATTTTTATAAGTTCCCGTTTGAATAAATTGCTGCGCTGTAATCATTCCGTACATAAAGCCAGCACACGCTGCACTTAAATCCATTGCGGCTGCGTGTTTTGCGCCAATTGCTTCTTGGATTACACAAGCTACTGCTGGGAATGCGCGATCTGGCGTTACTGTTGCCACTAAAATAAGATCGATATCCTCTCCGCTAATCCCGGCATCTTCAAGTGCTTTTTTAGAAGCCTCTACCGCCATATATGAAGTATCTATTGTATCATCGGCAATGCGTCTTTCTGCAATTCCCGTTCTCGTACGAATCCATTCATCAGATGTATCTACGATTTTCTCTAAATCGTGATTTGTGACTACTTTTTCTGGCACATATCTTCCGATCCCTAAAATGCCCACGTTCACATCGCAGCCCTCCGTTTTATATCAATTATTATGACTTGGTACTAATTTTAAAACATAAATGTACTTTTGTCTAGAATATATTTCAGCTAAAAAAATAAGACAGCGTATTACTAACTTTATTTTTCATTAAAAGAAACAGAAAAATCCCTATCCTTTCAAAAGATAAACTTCCCAATACTTTTGACCTTACTCCGCTCGAAACAAAAAAAGCCCTTACCGCTTCTATCCACAGCTCGAGCCTCTCTCCCATCAAAAAAGAAGGGTTTGGTTTTATTCTTTATCTGCTTTCCCTTCAAAACTAAGACGTTCTCCTCATAACCTTTCCCTTTAACCTCATCATCTCTCTGGTCTTACCTCGCTCGAAATAAAAAAGGCCCTTACCGCTTCTATCCACGGTTCGAGCCTCTCTTCCATCAAAAAAGAAGGGTTTGGTTTTATTCTTTATCTGCTTTCCCAAGCTCATATGCTTCGCCCATTACTTTCATCAATAGCTCTAACACTGGCTGTGCTTTCTCCATATCAAGCGCAATTCCATTAGAATCTAAAATTGCCTTAGCTTCTGGTAAATGTTTCATTGCGATTTGTAAAAATTGCATACTTTTTTCGTTCATGTAATCTCTTCCTCTCCATTAAAGCTTTTCAATCAATTATCCATACAATAGTTTAACACGTGCGCTACCCTTCGTATAACTCTTTATATTTTTTCATATGTGCTAATTGTTTATTTAAACCGAATTCTACTGGTGTATTTTTTTGAATAGAAATAACCTCTACAGCTTCATCTCTTACTTCCACATTTTTTTTATTTACTTTATCATCTGCATGCAGCAAGGTCATACCTTTTTCCCATAACGCTTCTTTTCCGCTAAGTAAGTTATATATACCGAGGTGTTTTACATTCATTCCATTTTCCCATAAATATTCACATACATCTTCAACGTAAAGTAAATCGCTTCCTTTTTCTCCATTTATACAACGGCACTCTTTTTCATCAAGTTCTGATAAAATAAGCTGATGATACATCATAAACGACGGTTGCCACGGCCCATATAATGTAGGAACTCGATATGCACTATATTGTAATTCGCCTTTTTTCAACCCTTCTTCCACTTTCGAAAATAGATGTTTGTTTTCGGATTCTTCAGTGCTTCCTATTTCAATAGAAGAAATTAGATTTAACTTTACTTTATTTTTTTCACACATCCTTACGATTCGTTTTAAATATTGTAATATGACCCTTTCATTCCGAAATCCACTTTGCTGATTCGGCTCATACAAGCAAAAATAAACTGTATCGAAACTCTCTTCCTCTACCGATCGCCATCCGTCTTCATCCCTTATAGAATAGTACGTAAATAACGCATTCCGCCCAATCAACAATAATTTCTCTTCATTAATTTTTGTCATACTATCAAATTCATCAAAATCAAGACCATATACTTCTACTTCTTCTGCAATCATTTTATTCACAAGGTGATAACCTACAAACGTAAGTGCACCTATAATCAGCACGCGTTTCATACCACCAACCCTTTCCCCTTGAAACAAATAGCTCCTCATTTATGTATATGGGAGCTTCACAATTCTTCTTCATATTTTTTAAAGAAATCAGTCGTTTGTCTAACCATTTTATATTTCACATCTTGCAGATGGAATAAAACAGAAGTATCGCATTGATTGAATTGCCTCATTTTCTCGTATTTACGTAACAATTGTTTTCTTCCTCTTTTTTCCTGTGTTGATACGAAAATCTTAACAGGTACACAAGACGGAAGAAGCGCAAATGATTTCTTATTTATTTTTGATTCTAATTCTTCTTCTTTGGAATCATACGCCAAACTTAATTCCTTCACTAATCTTTTGTAAAAAAACTTATGCTCTTTCTCAAAATCCACATATTCTGGTAAATCTAAACACGGATTTAACATAACGACAGAACGTATACATTCAGGGTATTTGTTCATCATCTCCAGTGCTACAAGCGCTCCCATACCATCTGCCATAATGTGCATTTTCGCATTCAATGTCTCTTTTCTTAGAACGACATCATACAAACGTTTTGCAAGACGAACAGCTCGATCGTTCCCCCAATGCCTTCCGTATAAGTTAGATGAAAAGACCGTATAGCCTTTTTCAATAAGGCCCTGTAAAAAATAAGCTCTCCCTGCATGCTGTGTCCATAAACTTGTACCATTCTCAATAAAATAGTTATAATCTCCTAGGAGCATAACAGAAAATCCATTTGGCTTTTCCGGTAAATAAATTACACATGGTTCTTTTTCTAAGTAAAAAAAACGTTCCGTAATACTCATTTTTCCCCCGCCTTATTTTCTAAACGTATAAAAGTACTCTTTTATAATGTATGAACAGAATGCAAATTTGCGTTGAAAAATCTACAAATATTTTTCTATATTCTTTTTTCAATTGTGTTACAATAAGGACAGATTGAACGAATAGAGGTGTAAAATATGCGTTTCATTTGGGCATTAATTTGGTCGTTCGCGCTTGTACATATGATGAGCTACGTAATCGGCTCTATGACTGGCGGTACATACGATTTTAACCAAGCGTCTATTTTCTCAGTTGTTCTTGCGGTATTAGTATTAGCGATTTCAGCTGCAATTCCAAACGAGCCAGTAGAACAACACTAAAAAGAGTCCGGATTTTATCCGAACTCTTTTTTTACTTTACATGAACAACTAATTCGTTATTTTCTACATCAACAACTACGTGACTATTATCCGTAATCGCTCCTGCAATTAATTCTCTCGCTAATTTCGTCTCAACTTGACGCTGTACGTATCGTTTTAACGGACGAGCTCCGTACAGCGGATCGAATCCAGCTTCTACAACAAATTCTTTTGCAGATTCCGTCAATTCTAATGATATGTGGCGATCTGCTAAACGCCCTTGTAATTCTTGTACAATCTTATCAACAATACCTTTAATTTCATTCCTTGTAAGAGGTTTGAATAAAATAATTTCATCGACACGGTTTAAGAATTCTGGTCGGAAATGTCCTCTTAATTGTCCCATTACAAGTTCTCTTGACTCTTCTTTAATAGAACCATCTTCTTCTAGCCCTTCTAATAAGTGAGCAGATCCAATATTTGAAGTCATAATAATAACCGTATTTTTAAAGTCTACTGTACGTCCTTGTGAATCTGTAATGCGGCCATCGTCTAACATTTGTAATAAAATGTTGAATACTTCTGGATGTGCTTTTTCGATTTCATCTAACAAAATAACAGAATATGGTTTACGTCTTACTGCTTCTGTTAATTGTCCACCTTCTTCATATCCAACATATCCAGGAGGCGCTCCAATTAAGCGTGACACTGCGTGTTTCTCCATATACTCAGACATATCGATACGAATCATTTGCTCTTCACTGTCAAATAATGTTTGCGCTAACGTTTTTGCAAGCTCAGTTTTACCAACACCTGTAGGGCCTAAGAAAATAAATGAACCAATTGGACGATTCGGATCTTTAATACCAGCGCGAGCACGAAGTACTGCGTCTGATACAAGGCTTACCGCTTCCTCTTGACCGATAACACGCTCTGATAAAATTTGTTCAAGACGTAATAATTTCTCACGTTCACCTTCAACGAGTTTTGCGACAGGAATACCAGTCCACCTTGAAACAATGTCTGCAATTTCTTCTTCACTTACTTCCTCGCGTAATAAACGATTCTCTTGTTTATTATGTGCACCCATCTCTTCCGCTTCTTTTAACTCTTTTTCGATAGCTGGAATTTTCCCGTGGCGAAGCTCAGCTGCTTTATTTAAATCGTAATTTCCTTCTGCTTCTTCTAACTCACGGCGCAAGCGCTCTAAATGTTCACGTAAGTCACGCACTTTATGAATGTCTTCTTTTTCTTTCTCCCATTTCGCTCTCATACTACTTGCAACTTCTTTTAAATCCGATAATTCACGTTGCAATGTTTTTAGGCGCTCTTGACTACCTAAGTCCTTTTCTTTCCCAAGAGCAGCTTCTTCAATTTCCAGCTGCATAATGCGGCGCGTTACTTCATCTAGTTCTGTTGGCATAGAATCAATTTCTGTTCGAATTGTTGCACAAGCTTCATCAACAAGATCAATTGCTTTATCGGGCAAGAAACGATCCGAAATATATCGATCTGATAAAACAGATGCCGCTACAATCGCGCGGTCATGAATATTTACACCGTGATAAATTTCAAAACGCTCTTTTAAACCACGTAAAATGGAAATTGTATCCTCAACAGTTGGCTCTTCTGCTAACACTTGTTGGAAACGTCTTTCTAACGCTGGATCTTTCTCAATATATTTACGGTATTCATCTAATGTCGTTGCCCCGATACAATGCAGTTCACCACGCGCTAGCATTGGTTTTAACATATTTCCCGCATCCATCGCTCCTTCTGTTTTACCAGCGCCGACGATTGTATGAAGTTCATCAATGAATAATAAAATGCGACCTTCACTCTTTTTAATTTCATTTAATACAGCTTGCAGACGTTCTTCAAACTCACCGCGGAATTTTGCTCCGGCCACAAGTGCACTCATATCTAAAGCGAAAATTGTTCTATCTTTTAATCCTTCTGGGACATCTTTTTTCACAATACGCTGCGCTAATCCTTCAACGATTGCTGTTTTACCAACACCTGGCTCTCCGATTAAAACGGGGTTATTTTTCGTTTTGCGTGAAAGAATGCGGATCACGCGGCGAATTTCACTATCTCTGCCAATTACAGGATCAATTTTCCCCGCTCTTACTTCAGCCACTAAATCACGGCCATATTTTTCTAACGCTTCATAAGTTGCTTCTGGATTTTGACTAGTCACTCTTTGATTCCCCCGAACTGTCATTAAAGACTGTAATAAGTTATCTTTCGTAATATAAAATTTTGCGAATAATTGATTTATATCGCCTTTTTCTTCAGAAAAAGCAAGTAATACATGTTCGATTGAAATGTAGTCATCTTGCAATTTCTCCGCTTCTTTTCCTGCTCTTACAAGCAGTTGTTGCAAAGCACCTGTTACATATAATTTCCCTGCCTCTGCCCCGCTTCCAGTTACAGAAGGCTTTTTCTTAATTAAACTTTCTACACCTTGCTTTAACGCTTCTATATCGACATTCATTTTTTGAAAAATACGTACCGTTAATCCGTCTTGCTGCTCTAATAACGTAAGCAATAGATGAACAGTATCTACTTCTTGATGATGATGAGATACCGCTAAAGATTGAGCACTCATAATCGCTTCCTGTGTTTTCGTTGTCATTTGATTTAAGTCCATCTTTACAGCCCTCCAAATGTTTGACTTTCTTTGACCTTTGATTTGATTATACGCCAACTGACTTTTTTATACAATAATTTTGCTTATGTAGTTCAAACTTATTATTGGAAAAAGAAAAAAGTAACATTCATTTTCCTAATCAAAAAAGCCGCAATAACGATTGCGGCTTCTGTTACGGTTTTCTTTTATATGTCCACTGACGGTTATGATTTGCGTTCTCTGGAAACTTTTCACCGGCAGTTAATTGTACCATTTGCGGATTTTTCACCATACTTCCCGTTTCACCAATTTCTACGTAAATGCCATCATTTGGCGCTTTTTGCCCTGAACGAAACCTGCGATTTTGTCCCATTTCCATTCTCCTTCCATGACGTCTTGCCTCATTAGTATATCCATTTTAAAAGAAAGCTTTTCTGTCATGTTTAGGAAACAAGTACTACGGTTTACCCATGTACATATATATAATTACACAAGCTTAAGCAGGAATTATTGGCATATTTGTTGAAAAAAAAGAAACCAACCTACTTTAGGCCAGTTTCAAAGGAGAGTCAAACATATACGAGAAGATTACATGTTCATTATAAGTCGCATTGTTCAAACAATGTAACCCTTTTCACAAATTGTACATAACGAAAGAAACATTGTTTGAACTTTCTAAAAAGATGTTGACTTTTCCTAATTTCCAATGAGAAATAGTAGACACCACAGCGCTTCGCGACGTAAGATGGATATATAGTGAAACTTTCATTTACAGTAGTTTCACCCAGTCTAACCTCTTATTTCTGCATATTAAAAACGGAAATACAGATAGAAATAAAAAAATTATTATAAGAGGTGAAATTATGAATAAACAACATTTAATCGCATTAGACTTAGACGGAACTTTATTAACAGACAACAAAATAATTTCTCCAAGAACGAAAAACACAATTGCAAAAGCAAAAGAACAAGGACATATTGTCGTTATTTCAACAGGACGTCCATTCCGCGCTAGTTACGATTATTATAAAGAACTTAGCCTTAACACACCAATCGTAAACTTTAATGGAGCTTACGTGCATCACCCTCTTGATTCAAGTTGGGGAACACATCACTCTCCTCTTGAACTTTCAACAGCGCAAGAAATCGTCCGAGCTTGCTTTGATTTCGGCGTGAAAAATGTCTATGCTGAAGTCATCGATGATGTGTATGTCCGTGAAATTGATGAAGATAAAAAACATATTTTTGAATTCGGTTCTCCAAAGATTTTCACAGGAGATTTATTAAATATTTTAAACGACCATCCAACTTGCTTATTAATCGATGCACATGACGAGCATTCTGCTGCAATTCGCCAACATTTAACAGATATGCATGCTGAAGTCATCGACCATAGAAAATGGGGTGCGCCTTGGCCAATTATTGAAATTGTAAAAAGCGGATTAAATAAAGCTGTCGGATTACAAAAAATTTCAGGCCATTATAATATTCCTAAAGAGCGAATTATCGCTTTTGGTGATGAGGATAACGACTTTGAAATGATCGAATTTGCTGGTCATGGAATCGCAATGGGTAATGCGATTCCTGAATTAAAATCACTCGCAAATCATACGACATTAACGAATGAAGAAGATGGTATCGCTCTATATTTAGAAGAGGTTCTTGGATTGTAATCTAAAAATTCCCTGCTTATAGTTTCTCGCCAAACGCTCATACTATTATTAGACGCAAGAGAAAGCGCGTCAATTGTTTTCAGCTAAATAAAGGGGGGTTTTCGAATGGGTAAAAAGAACAAATCAAAGCGTTTTATCCAGCAAGGAGCCGATGCTGTTATGAAGCATGATGCAAGATTCCCGTACAGAGGTACATTAGCTGAGGCAGAAAAAGCGAGAAGTAACTCTTCATTTGGAGGGGTTTAAATGGGGAACTTACTATTCCAACAAGCTAGAGACGCTGTTTCAAGTGCCGTTTCTTGTTCAAGTGGCGCTGAACAACAGGAACTCGTTTATAGAGCAAAAAACTCTTTGCACTCTGCTTATGCAAACTCTTCAACTGCTGAAAAAGTTCAGCTACGTGAAATGCAGGAGCAATTGCAAAACATTACGAATTCGCATTAAAAAAGGAGGACCAGCTTTGGTCCTCTTTAATCTTTTCTAAACAATCCAAACACACCGACCGTTTGCAGTATATTTGTAAATGCACCTGGGTCCACTTGTTTAATAACCCTCTCTAATTCGTACAACTCGTAACGAGTAATAACAATCATTAACATTTCTTTATTTTCATTTGTATAAGCACCTGTTGCTGGTATAGTTGTAATCCCCCTCACTAAGCGAGAGTGAATCGCTTTTCGCACATCTGCCCCGTTCTTTGTAACAATTAATGCCGTAATCTTCACATGACGGGTATGAATCGCATCAATAATTCTCGTTGATACATACAAAGTGACTAAAGTATATAATGCCTTTTCCCATCCATATACGTAGCCAGCAGCGATAATGATAAGTGCATTAAAGAAGAAAAAATACGTGCCGACAGGCTTATCTTTTATTTTTGATAAAATCATGGCAATAATATCTAGACCACCTGTAGAAGCCCCCCACTTTAAAGCAACCCCTACCCCAATCGCTGAAATAATACCACCAAAAATCGCATTCAATATAATATCGTGCGAAACCGCTCTAACTGGGATAATTTCTAAAAACAAAGTCATAAATACAACACAAAGAAAACTAAAAAATGTAAAGGCCTTCCCAACCTTTTTCCACGCTAAAATAACGACAGGAATATTAAACAAACTAAACAATACCCCCGTAGATATATGAATAGATAAAAAGTCACCTAATATTTGTGACAATAATTGAGACAATCCAGCAAAACCACTCGCATACACTTTCGCTGGTGTTAAAAATAAATTCATCCCAATCGCATTTAATAAACCCGCAATAATTACAACAACTAACTTCTTAATAAGTTCAGTATAATTCAGCTTCAAATCCATTTCTAATCCACCTTTAGTATTCATGAATGCACCGCTATACATAGTCTTTACGAAAAAGGAAATGATAAACATACAACGTTTAGAAATGGAGTTGATACATATGCCACATACTAGCGATAACGACAAAAAAGCACGCGACAATAATGCAAAGCGCACTCAAAAAAATGAACAAGAGCAAAAAAATATTCAGCAAGGAAAACGTGCATATTCTAAGAAAACCGATCACCTTTGATTACATCGTACATCAACTTTAATGTTGATGTACTTTTTTTACATTTTACAGGGAAAAAACATTAAAAATTCACTTCATGTTCACTTCTATATTCTACAATAGCGATAACATATTCGGATGAGGTGTTAGCATGAAAGGAAAAAGTACATTCATTATCACTGCACTAATAAGTATATTAATGCTATCTGCTTGCGGACAAAAAAATGACTCGGCCACAATCGCTACAACAACAAACTCAACCATTACGAAGAGCGATTTCGAAAAACAATTGAAAGATCGATACGGAAAAGACACGCTATACGAAATGGTAGCACAAGATGTTATTACTAAAAAATATAAAGTATCTGATGATGCGGTAGATAAAGAAGTAGAAAAAGCAAAAGATCAATATGGAGAACAATTCAAAGCAACACTAGAAAATAATCGTTTAAAAGATGAAGAAGATTTCAAAAATCAAATTAAATTCAAACTTGCATTGAATGAAGCGATTAAACAAAGCGTTACAGAAAAAGATGTGAAAGACCACTATAAACCAGAAATTAAAGCTAGTCACATTTTAGTAAGTAACGAAAATGAAGCGAAAGAGATAAAGAAGAAATTAGATACCGGCACTTCATTTGAAGAATTAGCAAAACAAGAATCTCAAGATTTAGCATCAAAAGATAATGGCGGAGACCTCGGATACTTCGGGGCAGGCAAAATGACACCTGAATTTGAAAAAGCTGCCTACAAATTAAAGCCCGGCCAAATTAGCAATCCCGTAAAATCACCAAACGGCTATCACATTATTAAACTAACTGATAAAAAAGATTTACAACCTTACGATAAAGTCAAAGACTCTATACGTAAAGACTTAGAAGAAGAACGTCTTGCCGACCCTTCCTTCGGTCAAAAATTATTACAAGATGAATTAAAAAAGGCGGATATTAAAATAAACGATAGTGAATTGAAAGATACATTTTCTCATCTTTTTGGGAAAGAGAAATAAAAAACGAGGGTGCAAACTTTTTGAACAGTATGCATGATGGTAAATGAGATTATATCGGCGTTTTTTCGAATATATCGATTTACCGACCAAAATTGACAACATAAAGAAGTAGGCTGCTTGAGCAGCCTACTTCTTTTATTCTTTCATTAATACTTTCAGCTTTTTCTTCAGACTTTTATAATGCCAATTGATGTGATCTAGTTCTATCTCTACTTCAATTAATATATCTATTAAGTCGTCTTTATTTTGCTGAGATTTCATAATATTTTCAAGCAATTTTTCGAATCTTTCACTACTCTCATATATATCATTTAAATCCACCGCTAATATTTCACGTTCTTTTTCAGGGCATACTACGGAAAGACGGTTTATTAATTGTTCTAGTACATTATCTTGCCCTTCCGTACCTCCGTTTCAATATCTCATCTATTCTTTCTTAATCTCTTGTAACAAAAGCATACAAAATTCAACTGAAGCTATTAGGGGGCACCATACCAAAAAAAGAAAACTGTACATTTAGACATTAAATTGACGTATTTCAATTTATTCCCTGTACGTTAAGGAATTAGTTTGTATATTTGTGGAGATATACGAGACAGGTGTGAATTTAGGGGAATCCAATATTTTCTATTCAAATATGATAGAATGAAAATATATCCAAAAGGAGGAACAACAACTGAACTCAAACACAAAACAGTTTATTTATGATATCCAGCAAAGAAAGAACAATTATATGGAAAATGTATTAATAGCAATACAACACCCTAAAAAAGAACAATCTGAACAGGTCATTCAAAATATAGTAGAGAAGATGGATATGATGATTAGTCTAGTTACTACGTACATGAGGATTGAATCAGGATCTACGGAAGAATTAACAGAACTTCAGAAAGAAATTATTCATGCTCAAGCATATATTCAAAAACGAAAACTTGAAGAAACACAGAGATAAAACCCTGTGTTTTTATTGGGTCGTCTATGACGCCAATCTGTTATAAATTAAATTAGATGTAATTTAATTATTGTTTTGGCATAATCCATACAATTTGTTGAATGCGTACAATATATGGCACCGTATCTTCAATGAGTAAATGATCTGGTTTCACATCTTTTAACTTTCCTCTTACATTACCTCTTACAGTTTCAATAACCACCTGTTTACCAATTACTGATTGTAATGTCTGATATACGTAGGGATTGGGTGCACTTACCATATGTTGTTCACTCAAGTCATTTCCTTCCGAATAACTCATTCTATAAGACTCCTTTCTAACTTACATTTTTTCTCTTAATATATGATATAAATCTTATAACTATACTAGAAGGATAATTCATTATAAAAAACGAAACTAACATTTTAATAAGGTGCGTTTTCTATTCCTAAATTGCTAAAAAATTATTTATATAAGGTTACTTTTACTAGTTAATAGGTGATGATATAGGGATATTTTGAATGTACATCCAGGCTGTTCCTTTCAAGATATGTATCATTTTAAATACGTGCTTTATTAGAATACTGCTCATACTTTTTTTGAGATTCTTTCGTAATACGTGCGGTAAGTAAAATTGCTAACAATAAAAACACTCCATATTTTCCCCCTGTAGCTCCTATGATAATCACACTACTACAAACAAGTACAATTAATAGGAGAAACGAAACTGAATAAATACGGTCATAATTCTTTGACATCTTTTCGTATTTTATGCGTTCTTTCCTTGCATCCATCTAAATTCCTCCTTTACATTATCCATTTCACTATCAAATAAATCTCGCCCTTAAAAAGGAAACCATATATCGTTTTAAATAATTAGTTTGTTTTTTTAGCAACTAATGTATATAACATGAAAAGAAATCCTACCAATGTTAAGCTTTCCACTATGATAATCCCGACCCTCTCCTCCCTATTAACCCCAACACATCAGATGAAAATTATGTGTATCCCATATTAGCTGCAGCAAACAAAAAGGATCCTCCCTTCTCTTAAAGGCTGATCCTTTTCTTCGTGCATTCAACTATTTTTAGCTATTCTTGATTAATTAGAATAACAGCTGGTCCATCTACACGAATTCCACCAACTTCGATTTTTTCATAAGGCTCAACTGTAATAGAAATGACCCCTTCCCGCTTCTTTAATTCTTTACTTAATTCTTTGGTTAACATTTTTTTCATGTGTGCACTCCTTCTTACTGCTTAATTTACTATTGTTATGTAAATAAAATTAAAAGTGGTTTCCTGGTCTGGAAACCATTTTTTGTAGTTAACCATATGGTGTTACCAGTTCGCTTATCAATTTTACGTAAAGAAGATAAACAATTACTATTCACTGTCTCAGTAGATGTAAGAAATTCTTAAAGATAGCGGTGAGATTGATTGTTTTTTCTTCTAGAAATAATGACTTAGATAGTATATTACCTAAAACAATGAAAGCCCTACCTCTCTT
>NZ_JAWRYM010000792.1:0-257 GCF_046534555.1 Bacillus sp. SIMBA_074
ATCCCACTAGGAACCGTTAATGATTTCGCTAGATCTTTGGGCATACCCTTGAATCCCAATACCGCCAGTGAGATATTAAAGGACATGCATATTAAGGAATCGGACATAGGGAAGATCAATGACCGTTATTTCATGAATGTGTTGGCAGTAGGGGCGATCGCTGAGGCCACCTATAATGTATCCGTAGACCAAAAAACCCGTCTGGGGTCTTTTGCATATTTCATTGAAGGAGCAAAAGCGATGATTAAAAAGAATCC
>NZ_JAWRYM010000793.1:0-257 GCF_046534555.1 Bacillus sp. SIMBA_074
GCGGTCGAGCGCGTGACCCGCGTCCTGAAGGAGGAGCGCGACATCGTCATCGCGTCGCCGGCTCTCGAGGCGACGCGGTTCGAGGTCGAGGGGATCGACTGGACGTACGTGTTCTACGAGTCCGGGCTCTCCATCAACCTGCTCTGGACGGTCGCCGACGCCGGAAAGCGCGCGGTCGGCTTCAAGCTCTCCGACGGCATGGAGGTGCCGGAGGAGCTGTCCGCCTTCAAGTTCGCCCGCCAGAAGTCGAAGCTCGC
>NZ_JAWRYM010000794.1:0-257 GCF_046534555.1 Bacillus sp. SIMBA_074
CAGCAACTGCATCAATACCATAATATCTTCCTCTGTTGTATCGTAGTTCGTAATACAAGCCCGCAGCGCCGGAGCCTTGTTTATTTCATATACTGAAATCCATGCCTGCCCTGAACGTAATATCTCTTTACAAATAAATGATGCGAAATTCGATTGGATGTTGGATTGAATATTGAAATCCGTAAAGCATACGAGAGGAAATACGGTATCATTGCCAACCTTCCAGTTAGAGCAAGCAAGCTCCCGGCGCAACCGAT
>NZ_JAWRYM010000128.1:0-432 GCF_046534555.1 Bacillus sp. SIMBA_074
CGGATAGTACGTATTGGCCACGAGCAAATTCGGTCCTGCACATGAAGCAGCAGGACAGAAGCAATTGGTTTTTTGGTTGAGTGTGTGCTTTTGCCATTTTGCAAACATCGGTTGTAATGATTCTGTCTGGATGTTGCCCAACGGCTCGACATCACCAAAGTCAGTTACAATCACTTCGCCGGTAAAAATGTTGATGTTGAGTCTGTTGCGTCCATCAGGATCATTACGGGTCGTGACATTTTTGGCTTCGCGCAGACGGCGGATCAGTTCGCGGTCAGCCTTTACTGGACTGCACGCAAAAAACGGCAACGTGCCAAACAGCATCCACAGCTCCTCATTGCGAACATCAAGCATCCGATGAACAGCCAGGCGAAGCTCTTCAAGAGACAATACATCCAGCTCACGCGCAAAATCACTGGCGTACATCGGATG
>NZ_JAWRYM010000795.1:0-257 GCF_046534555.1 Bacillus sp. SIMBA_074
ATAGCAGAGTCACACAATTTTTTCCAGTTTCAAAAAACAAAAGTGAACATCATCATGTATTCGAGCAAGCCCTGCTCGCCTGCTTCCATCATATCATGAGTATGGGAAAAGCAGCCATGTGATTGAATTAGCGAAAACGCTTTCACACTAGTAATTTATACCTATTTTGATACACAAGCAGCTTTTTTCTTTTCAGGATTTGTTCGGTTCTACAACTTTTACACATGCTTGCCAAAGTTTGACCACACGCATCTTTT
>NZ_JAWRYM010000796.1:0-257 GCF_046534555.1 Bacillus sp. SIMBA_074
GACGACCGCCTCCGCCGTCTCGGGCAGGGCGTTCGCGGCGAGGCTGCCGCTCAGCTGTGTGACCGCCGTCGTGGTGCGGACCATCGCCCGCGTCTCGTCGCTCAGCCGGCCGAGGACCGTACGGAGGAGGGGCTGCAGCCGGCGTGCGCGGGTGAACACCGCGCGCAGCGGACCGGTCGCATGGGCGCCCAGCATCTCGACCATCTGCAGGGTGGTCTCGCTGAGCCGGGCCGGGAACGGCCGGGCGTTGAGCCGGG
>NZ_JAWRYM010000797.1:0-257 GCF_046534555.1 Bacillus sp. SIMBA_074
GATGTTTGCTAAAGCCTTGAGAATTTCTTGTTGACGAGAAATTCGTTGATAGTCGCTGTCCTCTTTTCCCAGGTCACTTTTGCGATAACGGGCATAATCCAGTGCTTGTTCGCCTGAGAGGGTTTGCAGCCCAGGCTGTATGTCGATGTAGGTTCCATCGCTTGGATCACTGTATTTCATGCGCTTTTTCACATCGATTTGGACACCGCCCAGCTCATCTACAATTTGCCGGAACCCGTCGAAATCAACCGAGACAT
>NZ_JAWRYM010000798.1:0-257 GCF_046534555.1 Bacillus sp. SIMBA_074
ATGATGACCTGCAAAAGTTTCAGGAGGGGGACACAGGCTATCTAGATCCCTCCGTAGAGGTTACGGGTTATACACATAAGGAAGGTATCAGCAGTGCTAGAAGACCATAGGCTCGGAAAGAAGAGAAACAGGGCGAGCTAATATCATGTTCAACGTGCGTGGTAAGACTGAGATATGGGCGATCCTTGTAATATGTTATTGCTGAATAGAACGGCTGGGATTTCTGATAATGAATTGTTTCACCAAAAAGCTACGCT
>NZ_JAWRYM010000799.1:0-257 GCF_046534555.1 Bacillus sp. SIMBA_074
CAGGATTCACTACGACTACCCCGTCCACTGCGGGCCCGCTGCGGTATTTCAAATAATGTCCCACTGAAGCTACAAAGAAGGGCTTTCCGTCTTCGTTCGGTTCCAAATATGAATCATGGATGATTTTATTCGGGTATGCTTTGCGGATGGTCCTTTCCAAATCATGATCGAGGTACTGTGAGGGAGCATATAGCATCTTCCCTTTTACCGTACTTGCCCCTTTATCCGTCGATACGGCAGAAATCAAATTATAACCT
>NZ_JAWRYM010000800.1:0-257 GCF_046534555.1 Bacillus sp. SIMBA_074
CATTTTTCGTTCAAGGATGGTATTTTTCAAACCAAGTTCCTTGATGCATCGATTAATTTCATCAATGCCTAACAGGCTCATCATCATATTCGTGGAAGTATTGTCAGAAACGGTTATCATCAATGTCAATAAGTCCTCAACCGTTAAAAATACCTTATTTGATAAGGCATGCAGGACCCCAGATCCGCCGGTCACTTCATTAGGGGGGATGGTCACTGGTTGATTCAAATAGATTTTCTTTTGTTCACTTTGACGAT
>NZ_JAWRYM010000801.1:0-257 GCF_046534555.1 Bacillus sp. SIMBA_074
CTGCCTTCTTTTGCTTTCGCCTCGAAATCCTCGAAGTCGATAGAATAATGCCCTTCTTCATCACAGATAAGTGGATTGTTGACGACTCGTCTGCCGTTCCCTTCAATTGCAGAAGTAAAAGGTGGATATACGGGCCGCTGAATGATGATTCCATCACCTGGCTCTGTAAAAGCTTTTACCGCGACATGCAAGGCATGGACGGTGCCCGGGCTGTAAACGATTTCTTCCTTTTTGATCTCCCAGCCATGTCTTTTTTT
>NZ_JAWRYM010000802.1:0-257 GCF_046534555.1 Bacillus sp. SIMBA_074
CGAGACGTCAAATGCCGTAACCGAGTGCCCTCTACGTAGGAGATTTCGCGCCATCGGGGCGCCCATGTTGCCGATTCCGATGAATGCTATCTTCATAGTTGTTCCCGAAAGATTCACCATACGATGAAGTCGCATGCCTCACGATCACCGACAAGTCGGATCAGACTTCCGCATCGACATTCGTTCCGACCGTTTCCTTGACGAAGAAAATGCAGACGATAGAGGTCATCGCAGCCACCACAACTGGGTACCAAAGG
>NZ_JAWRYM010000803.1:0-257 GCF_046534555.1 Bacillus sp. SIMBA_074
GCTCAGCGGTTGGCCGTGTGGGTCTCGTCGGGATGCAACTGAGGACCTCCTGAGAGTGGGTATATTCTCGTTGATCAGAATATGCCCACTCTTTAGGGTTGATGTCATGAAGACACCGTCACCGTTGCAGTTCACGCTTCTCACTGCTCTCACCGGTCGCACACTCCACGGATACGCACTCGTCGAGGAAGTCTCGACGCTCACGGGGCAACGGCCAGGTGTCGCGACCGTGTACGCCGCACTCGAGAAGCTCCTCG
>NZ_JAWRYM010000804.1:0-257 GCF_046534555.1 Bacillus sp. SIMBA_074
CTGGGCACAAGGTATGCTGCAATCCTGTATTACGGCGGGAACCATCATGGGGCCGCTGTTTGGCGGGCTTTTGGCAGAGCGCATCGGTTTTCGAATGATTTTTGTCATCACGGGATGCTTGCTTTTGCTTGCCACGCTGGTGATTACTTTTACGGTAAAAGAAAACTTTGTGCCGCCAGATAAAAAGGATCGCTCCAGCCTGCGTGAAGATTTTCATATGATATTTTCTTCCAAAGAGCTGCCTGCGCTCTTTTTTG
>NZ_JAWRYM010000805.1:0-257 GCF_046534555.1 Bacillus sp. SIMBA_074
GGTATCCCGCCGCGAAGAGGAGCTGACCGGTGATGGCCTGGCCGATGCCCGGGATCAGCTGCAGGAGGCCGATGAACGACGTCACCGCCAGCAGCGCATAGGTGACGATCGGCTTGCCGCTGCTCCGGCCGGCGAGCATGACCGGTTCGCCCGGCCGCACACCCGCATCCCGCATCGTGTCGAGCGCTGCGCGGGAGACCGTCGGCTCCACACCGCCGCCGATCAGCAGGTCGGCCGTGAGGTCGTTGGGCGCGGCG
>NZ_JAWRYM010000806.1:0-257 GCF_046534555.1 Bacillus sp. SIMBA_074
GCATAATACCTACAACTTTTCATTGTTAACGTATCAATTTTTTCTTTTTTGTATTCATAATGCTCGTCAAGATATTTTACATACTCTTCATATGAATTTGAATGTGGACACCCGCTTTCAATATGGCTTTCATGTTCCCAAGCCTTACTTATAACTCCTTGGTTTAACGGGAATTTTTGACGGTGTACCTTTGCGTAAGTTGGGTTCTTAGAATACCTTTCGAGAAGATAAAATTCTTCATCATGCTCATAGTAGAT
>NZ_JAWRYM010000807.1:0-257 GCF_046534555.1 Bacillus sp. SIMBA_074
GGCCAGCGCGGCTTCGTCCCCCGCGACGAATCGGACGCCCCACTGCGCGTCGGCGTCGGCATCCGCGTCATGCTCCACGGTCGCCTCCTTCCTCACGCAGCACCCACCGCGTTCGTGGATGCTCCGAGGGTCTCATGCCGGCCTCGCGCCCGCGACGACATTGTCGCGATAGTGACCGGAAGCGGCATCGAACGGACCGCCGCAGGTGATGATCACGAGCGCCGGCGCCCCCTCTCGCGCAAAGAGTTCGGCAGTCG
>NZ_JAWRYM010000808.1:0-257 GCF_046534555.1 Bacillus sp. SIMBA_074
GGATGGCGGCGCCGGCGGACTCCAAGGCGTCCACCGTCACGCGGTGGAGGTCGGCGAGCACTGCGGAGTCATGCAGCACGGTCACCGGCACGGTCCGGTGCGCGCCGAAACGCTCGCGGGCGGCGCCGGCCACCGGGATGGGCGGCACCAGCGGGAGGAGGTCCGCCACCGACTCCGCCGACAGCTCCGTCTCGAACGGCGGGACGATGGTGACGTGCAACGGCCAATCAGCGGCCGGGAACCGCTCCGGAAACACG
>NZ_JAWRYM010000809.1:0-257 GCF_046534555.1 Bacillus sp. SIMBA_074
CGGTCTTCTTCGACTTCATCCAATTTGATATGGTAAGGAAGAATGACATGTGCACGGTTAGAGATACGAAGATTATCCGTACTCACTCCATGACTATGTAAATAAGCAAGCTCCTCTACAAGAGCTTTTGGATCAACCACCATACCATTTCCAATGACACAAATTTTATCACTATAAAAAATCCCTGACGGAATTAAATGCAGTTTATAGGTAACGCCATTAAATTTTATTGTATGCCCTGCATTATTCCCACCTTG
>NZ_JAWRYM010000129.1:0-429 GCF_046534555.1 Bacillus sp. SIMBA_074
CATCGCAATCGGACGTGCACCCATGGAGAAGACATCACGGATAATACCGCCGACACCAGTAGCGGCACCTTGGTAAGGTTCGATAGCAGATGGGTGGTTATGACTTTCTATTTTAAAAACGACAGCCTGATTGTCACCGATATCAACGATACCAGCTCCTTCACCAGGTCCTTGAAGGACTTTCTCCCCAGTAATCGGGAATTTTCTTAAGATGGGTTTTGAATTTTTGTAGGAACAATGCTCTGACCACATAACGGAAAACAATCCTGTTTCCGTATAATTCGGCAGTCTGCCTAAGATTTTCTCCACCATGGCAAATTCTTTATCGGATAGTCCCATACTTGCGTACAATCGCTCCGATTTAATTTTTTCCGGACTTGGTTCAAGCTGTAATAACATGTGATTCCCTCCAGTTTTTTACGATGGATT
>NZ_JAWRYM010000810.1:0-257 GCF_046534555.1 Bacillus sp. SIMBA_074
CTGATCAAGGGTGGTTTGGGATGGCCTTTCGAGTGTCGACATTTATGCCTCCAGGCGGCTAACGCCATGCTCTTTAACGACCCTGACGGAATCACTGATGTAATGGTTCAGATCGTTATGTGAAATCACCAACACGGTGCCGGACTTGGTAGCCTTTTCCTTCATGATCGACATCAGGCGCTCAAGACCATCCGAATCTAGGGCGTGATCAATCTCGTCGAATATGAACAGTGGAATTGATTTGGCTGAGCGCGTGG
>NZ_JAWRYM010000811.1:0-257 GCF_046534555.1 Bacillus sp. SIMBA_074
CGAATCCGCAGCTCAACCACCATACCGAGGTGACCGGCGGCGTGCCCATCGTCGTCACCGAGAACGGCATCGCGACGCACGACGACTCCCGGCGGATCGCGTACACCGACGAGGCTCTCCGCCACCTCGGTACAGCGATCTCCGATGGGATCGACGTGCGCGGCTACCTCCACTGGACTCTGCTCGACAACTATGAGTGGGGCCACTGGGAGCCGACGTTCGGCCTCGTCGAGGTCGACCGGGAGACCTTCGTCCGT
>NZ_JAWRYM010000812.1:0-256 GCF_046534555.1 Bacillus sp. SIMBA_074
GATGAGGCTGCAGAACGGGCGGCAGCACTGCGCCGGGCGGCGGTGCGGACGCTTCTCGCTGATGAGCACATGAGTCAGGCGGAGGCGGGAGCGGTCCTCGGCTTGTCGAAGCAGCGCGTTCAGCAGCTGGCTTCCTGATCCGACGCTCGCAAGGTCGGATTGCTCCGCGCAGCGCCTCGGCCTCGTAGGCTCGTCCCGTGCCCATCCTCACCGAGCTGGCGCCGACCCTGCTCGGCGTCGCGATCCTCGCCCTGGT
>NZ_JAWRYM010000813.1:0-256 GCF_046534555.1 Bacillus sp. SIMBA_074
GGAGTGTGCTCGAGACAGTCCTCGCGGGGTTCTCCCTACCGCTCGTGGTCAAGCCGGCACAGGGCGGGTCGGCCCAGGGTGTGACCATCGTCGCCACCGCCGAGGAGCTGCCGCGGGCGATGGTCGACGCCTACACCTACGCCGATGACGCCCTGATCGAAGAGAAGGTGAACGGTGTGGAGGTCTACGTCGCGGTCATCGACACCGGTGACGGCCCCGAGGCGCTGCCCGCGGTCGAGATCGAGCCGATCGATGG
>NZ_JAWRYM010000814.1:0-256 GCF_046534555.1 Bacillus sp. SIMBA_074
GGACACGACGCCTCTGCGGCGTGAACGCGGCCGCGGCGCGCATCGGGTCGCTGCGTCGGAGATCTGCGGCCCAGCGTCGGAGATCAGAGCGGATCCGGCACGAATCTCCGCCCTCAGTCGCTACGCTGTCAGCTCGGCGATCGCCTCGGCGACGGCAACCGTGCTCCGCTCGCCGGTGCGACGGTTCCACAGCTCGACCTCGCCCTGGGCCGCGCCCCGGCCGACGACGAGGACCCGCGGCACCCCGATCAGCTCG
>NZ_JAWRYM010000815.1:0-256 GCF_046534555.1 Bacillus sp. SIMBA_074
GGTCCCGGAGCACGTCGTATCCGACCTCGCTGACGCTCACGTACGTGACATCGGCGAGATACGCTTCGCGGCGCTCTTCGGAGGTGCTGGATTCCTCGACCGCCGACACGCATATGCCGAGCGCGGCATAGAGCGGACGCATCCACTCCGCATCCCGACGGGCCAGGTAGTCGTTGACGGAGACGACATGCACCGAGTGTCCGGCCAGCACATGTGCAGCAGCCGCGAGTGCGCCGGCCAGGGTCTTCCCCTCTCC
>NZ_JAWRYM010000816.1:0-256 GCF_046534555.1 Bacillus sp. SIMBA_074
CGGTCAAATTACCGAAATTTTCCAAGCTCTTTACTGCACTTTCCTTCAACCCTAAGCTTAGCGCTATCATGGCGACAATGGCGGCAGTTCCGATCATGACACCAACCGAGGTTAGTGCCGTACGGAGCTTCATCCGCCACAGGTTTCGCCAGACGATGCGAAAAGAATCAATTATCTTCACAATGTGTTCACCTCATACCCTCGCCTACGCTGGTCTCGTCCTTTTTTGTACTACCCGACCGTCCTGTAAATAAAT
>NZ_JAWRYM010000817.1:0-256 GCF_046534555.1 Bacillus sp. SIMBA_074
GTACTTGCTCCAGTCGATGACCACGGCGTTGTTCGTGCATTCGCCCGCCAGGCTCGTCCCTCCGCCGCGGCTGAGCAGCGGAACGCCGAGCTCGTGGCACACGATGACGGTCTCGACCGCCGCCTCCACGGTCCGCGGGACGACCACCCCGATCGGTATCTGCCGGTAGTTGGAGGAATCGGTCGAGTAGGCGCCGCGCGATCCGTCGTCGAATCGCACCTCGCCGTCGACCCGGGAAGCCAGTGCGGCCGTCAAG
>NZ_JAWRYM010000818.1:0-256 GCF_046534555.1 Bacillus sp. SIMBA_074
TGTATAGTCGTTGTCACCGTGCAGCATGACGTAGGAGGCTTGCGGGGTAACCCCGATGGCTTGCAGAAAATCGCGGAACCGAACTCCAGTGAATGCATTGTCAAAACGGGACCAGCGTGTGACGCAGTGAATGTCTCTCGTGACTGTCACCTGCGGCATGTCCATGATCTGTTCATAGGTGAGTGTGACTTCCTTGTCCACTTCTCCGAAAACACGCAAGGTCCATGTCTTCATGTCGTAAACCGGTACGTCTCCC
>NZ_JAWRYM010000819.1:0-256 GCF_046534555.1 Bacillus sp. SIMBA_074
GTGATAGCCTGAGTTTAGCAGACGGTGGTCCTGGCCAATCAATTCATGTCTGGCATACTTGGAGATTTGGCAAAACTGGTCATTCGCTCGTAAAATGATTCCCCGATGATCCGTCATCGCCACAATCGTCGATTGGTCCAGCGCAGCCCTGACATCTGCCAGCTCGCGCAATGCATCTTTTAATTTTTCATCTTTCTCATGCAAAAGCTCTTCCCACTCGTGTGGTGCAAGCGTAGCGATTAACTCATTTCTCATC
>NZ_JAWRYM010000820.1:0-256 GCF_046534555.1 Bacillus sp. SIMBA_074
TCTTGCCGGTAACCCGGATTTGATCATCCTGGATTTGGCTTTTCACTTTAAGACCGCTATTTTTAATGATGGTATTGATCTTTTTTGCTTGTTCCTTATCGATGCCTTGAATTAACTTGGCCCGTTGGCGGACAGTACCACCAGAAGCACCTTCTAGCTTACCATAGTCCAGATTCTTGATCGGTACGTCACGTTTAATGAGTTTACCAATGAGGACATCCTTCAACTGGTCAAGCTTATATTCATCGTCTGACAC
>NZ_JAWRYM010000821.1:0-256 GCF_046534555.1 Bacillus sp. SIMBA_074
GGCCTGTGCTTTTTCGATAAGGGTCAATACATCACCCATGCCGAGGATCCTTGACGCCATCCGTTCTGGATGGAATGCTTCAAGTGCATCCAATTTTTCTCCCATACCGACGAATTTTATCGGCGTGTTGGTGACTGAACGAATCGAAAGTGCCGCACCACCACGTGTATCCCCATCAAGTTTCGTAAGTACGACTCCAGTCAGGCCTAACTGTTCATTAAAGCTTTGGGCCACATTGACCGCATCCTGACCTGTC
>NZ_JAWRYM010000822.1:0-256 GCF_046534555.1 Bacillus sp. SIMBA_074
ATGCATTTCTATCAAACAACTAAAGAAGAAGCCACTGAATGGCTGAAATCCTTAGAGGAGAATGGCAGATATGCCAAGGATGTTTGGGCAGGAGCATAAATAACAGGGAGCAGCGATTCCAAGAGGATCGCTGCTTTTTTTGCACAAGTAATGATTAAGATACGAATTCACGAGTAAAGTGCATATTTCATGAGTAAAGCACGAATTCACGAGTAAAACAGCAAAACTCACGAGTAAAGAGCGGAAACTCACGAGT
>NZ_JAWRYM010000823.1:0-256 GCF_046534555.1 Bacillus sp. SIMBA_074
CAGGCAGAAGTCCCGTCGGAAAGCGTCTGCTCAACGCGCTCATAGCGAATGCCCAGCCGCTCATAGCGATCCAGCCGAGCCAGCGCTTCGGGCGTTACCGTGAGTAGCAGGCCATCAACATGATTGTCTTCGCTCGCGGCAAGGTCCAGCCCTTTGCGCTTGAATCCATCAAGACGGGCAGGCTGCGGAGAGCCAGAAGAACCCATCACAACCCAGCGTACGGGCAGGTAGCGCAGCGTACCGTAGACAAACACCT
>NZ_JAWRYM010000824.1:0-256 GCF_046534555.1 Bacillus sp. SIMBA_074
GCCTCGGCCTGAGGTCGGTCTTCGGCCATCCGGTGAGACACGGGCGCGCCCCTGACGCCCCCTCCTGGCCAGGGACGCACCCGTGCGTTTGTGTTGCACGACGTCGTGATCGGCGGCGAATCGCCCCCCGAAGGATGGATGCCGCGGCGTGGCGCCTCGGATCTCCGAAGTCGTGCTCGGCTGAGCGAGCCAGCCGAAGATCGAATCCATTCATAGGTTGAACGGACATTCAGTGATTAATCTATACGGCAGGGGG
>NZ_JAWRYM010000825.1:0-256 GCF_046534555.1 Bacillus sp. SIMBA_074
GTGACTCCTCTTCCCAGGCGATCCTGTCGGATCTCGCCCACGGATCGTCGGCCTGATCGAGGAAGTCGGGCCGATCGAGCCCTCGGACCGCGTGGTGAAACGCTTCTCCCGCGTCGAGCACGTCGGCCACGCGCGTCTCATCCGGCACGCCCGGGAGCCACTGCCAGGCCTCCCATCCCTCGACCGTCCACTCTCCGGATCGTGCCGCGATCGGACGAGGCGTGCGGAACCGTGCGGAGTGGAGCAGCTCTGCGAG
>NZ_JAWRYM010000826.1:0-256 GCF_046534555.1 Bacillus sp. SIMBA_074
TGCCAAAAAGCCTGGAAAACCTCATCTCCGTCGTCAAACAGTGCCACCAGAACAATACTCGTATACGTGTCGTTGGCTCAGGCCACTCCTTTTCCCCATTAGTCCAGACAAATGACTGCCTGCTTTCTTTGGATCTTCTTCAAGGTCTTCACCATGTCGATTCCGAGCAGCATACGATTGAGGTATGGGCGGGCACCAAGCTGAAAGCACTCGGGGAGCTATTGCACCAACAAGGTTTTTCTCAGGAAAATCTGGG
>NZ_JAWRYM010000827.1:0-256 GCF_046534555.1 Bacillus sp. SIMBA_074
GTGCGGCCTATCTGCTCCCAGGCGCCGACTAACGGTGCCTCTACCTTAAAGCCCTGGCTGTACCGTTCGGCCTGGCTGATTTTACCAGCGACGTTAGTGTTCTCTTTCTTGGCTTCCACCACCGCAACCGGGGTTAACCCTACGAACAGTACGTAATCTGCCCAGCCCTTCTCTCCGTTATGGTGGGTGGGCCATTCGGCGATGGCACGATAGATGCATTTCTCAGGGCGTGCGCCTTTCTGGAAGGTAATCTCCT
>NZ_JAWRYM010000130.1:0-426 GCF_046534555.1 Bacillus sp. SIMBA_074
TTTCGGGTCTACGACCACGTACTAAACGCCCTATTCAGACTCGCTTTCGCTGCGGCTCCGCCTCTTCAGCTTAACCTTGCACGGGATCGTAACTCGCCGGTTCATTCTACAAAAGGCACGCCATCACCCATTAACGGGCTCTGACTATTTGTAGGCACACGGTTTCAGGATCTCTTTCACTCCCCTTCCGGGGTGCTTTTCACCTTTCCCTCACGGTACTGGTTCACTATCGATCACTAGGGAGTATTTAGCCTTGGGAGATGGTCCTCCCAGATTCCGACGGAATTTCACGTGTTCCGCCGTACTCAGGATACATTCAAGAGAGAACGAAGTTTCGACTACGGGGTTGTTACCCTCTGTGACGGACCTTTCCAGGTCGCTTCGTCTACCTCGTTCCTTTGTAACTCCGTATAGAATGTCCTACAA